>NZ_JBHVPD010000088.1:0-9443 GCF_042887525.1 Kitasatospora sp. NPDC057936 | reverse complement strand
GGCCCCCCCGCCCCCCCGGGGGGGGGGGGGGGCCGGGGGGGGCCCCCCCCCCCACCGGACGGGTGACCGCCGGACGCCTCAGCCGGCGACCGCCGACCGTTCGGCACCGGGCTCCACGGCCTGCTGGATCCGGCCTGATCGGAGCACCTCGTCGACGGCCCACGGGCCCGGACCGAGCGTGGCGATCAGCAGGAAGATCCAGCAGTAGAGGGCCGACAGCTCGCCGCCGTTCTCGATCGGCAACAGGCCGTGGTGCTGGTGGACGACGAAGTACGCGTACGCCATGGAGCCGGAGCAGATCACGGCCGCGGGCCGGGTGAACAGGCCGAGCAGCACCAGCGCGCCGCCGGCCAGCTGGATGGCGGCGGCCCACCAGCCGGGCCAGGCCCCGAGGTGGAGCGTCCCGCCGTGGGTGCCCGCGGCACCGCCGAAGAAGCCGAAGAGCGAGGCGGTGCCGTGGCAGGCGAAGAGGAGTCCGGCGACGACGCGGAACACCGACTGCACGGGGCCGGCGAAACGCGCCTGGAGATGGTCGACCACGAGTTCAGACCTCCGGCCAAGGGAATGGAATGTCCATGGCGGATATCCATGGCGAATATCCGTCGTGATCAGGCGGAATTCACGCACCGTCCGATCGGCGATCCGGGACGCTACAAGCCTGCGCGAGCCGGTTGCCATGTCCGTCCGGCGAACGGTCGACCAATTCCCGAAGACACCCTGAATTTGACGCGGAGGGGCCAACCCGGAAGAACTCAGCGAATATCGCCGACCTGGTCGAATGCGCCGTTCGGCGACCGTTCACCGCACGGTCGTTGCCCGGCCCGGCCCGGATCCCGCATCCTTCGTCGCACCTCAGCGACCGCACCGGAGGGGCTTCGATGATCGGCCACCTGTCCCACCCCGGCGGCAGCACCCGCCCCGCGCTCGTCCTGGACAGGCGGGTGCTGCCCCCGGACGGACGGGAACTCGACGAGGCCCTCCTGATCGCGCGGACCTGGGTGGCCGACACCTACCGCGTCCCCGTCTCGGCCATCGCGATGATCGAGCCGTCCCGCGACCCGCGGTTCGACCTGGACTACCGGTCCGAGCGCCACGGTGGCGGCCACGCGCTCCTCGCCGCGGTCGCGGTGGCCGACCGGCTGGCCTGGCTATCGCGTGACCGCCCGGCGTCCCGGGCGCGGATCAACGTGCTCGACACCGGGCACCGGGTGCTGTGCGAGCTCGACCGCAGCGGCACCGGCACCGGCTTCGGCCTGGAGTTCGCCTACCGCCGGCCACGGCGGCTCGGCGACCTGCTGCCGTCCGGCAGCGCCCTCCTGCCCGTCGACGGAATGGAGGTCTCGCTCGTCTCCGCCGGACGTCCGTACCTCTTCGTGGACGCCGCCGACCTCGGCGTCCACGACCAGCGGGAGCTCTTCGCCGACGCCTTCACCGCCCGCCTCGGCTGGCGGCTGGCCCAACTCGCCCGCGCAGCGGCCCGGTTGCTCGGCCCGGCGCGGATCGGCACCGGCCTGCGGGCCGCCGCGGTCGGGCAGTACCAGTACCGGCGCCTCGCCGTCCGGCCCCTGCCCGTCCCCGGCGACCGGATGCTCACCCCCGGCGACACCACCACCCTGGCCGCCGCCGCGGCGATCGACGGCACCGTCCCGTACCGCCTGGCCCGCCGCGGCTGGAGCCGCCTGGACGAACTGGTCATCGACACCCCGGCCGGAACGACCGTCGCCCGCCTCTCGGTCTCCGGCTCCGGCGCCGACGACACCCTCAGCCGGGCCGGCGTCCGCCGCAGTACCGTCCGGTACTGCGGCCCGGTCGTCATCGAACCCCTGCGCCACCTGCTGGGCACCCCCGACGGGCGGCTCTGCCGCCGGCGGTGAGCACGTCTGCTACATGTGCGTCCACCCGCCGTGCGCCAGGAGCAGGATCGGGCAGGCCGCGAGCAGCACCGGCATCGCCGTGCCGACCGTGCCGCGGTTGCGCCGACTCGCGAGCAGCAGCACGACACCCGACGGGCAGACGAAGACGAAGAAGGGCACCGCGAGCAGCAGGAACGGGACGGAGAGCACGATCTCGATCGCGAACTGGAGCCAGCCGACGGCGAGGCAGGTGATCCGGAACCCCGGATCTCCCGGCACCACCAAAGGCAGCGCGGTCAGCCCGACCAGCGTGAAGAGGAGGGCCCAGTACCTCGGGCTCGCCGGGTAGTGCAGCCCCTCCGCGACGAACGGCACCCACGCGACCACGGCCAGGGCGACGAGCACCCGCGCGCTGGGGCGGACCCGGTGACGATCGGGCTCCGCTTCGACGAGAGCGGCGTGCTGCAGCGACGGTTCTTCGGTCATCCCGTACCCCCCGAGGGCTAAATTGAACACGTTCAAAGTAGCGCCAAGCACGCCCCGATGGAAACCCGGGGCCCGGACCGTTGACACCGCCACGACCGGCTCCTAGCGTGGCGCCGTCGATTACCCGTGAGTAGGGACCGTTGATGGCCGAGCCCCGCCCGTACGACCTCGTCCTGTTCGGTGCCACCGGGTTCACCGGCGGGCTCACCGCCGAGTACCTGGCCCGCACCGCACCCGAGGGGTGCCGCTGGGCACTCGCCGGGCGGGACGAGGGCAGGCTCGCCGCCGTCCGGGCGCGGCTGGCGCGGATCGACCCGCGCTGCGCCGACCTCCCCCTGCTGATCGCGGACGCCGCCGACCGCGCGGCGCTGCGCGACGTCGCCGGCTCCGCCCGCGTGGTGATCTCCACGGTCGGCCCGTACCTGCGGCACGGCGAGCCGCTGGTGGCAGCCTGCGCGGACAGCGGCACCGACTACGTGGACCTCACCGGCGAGCCGGAGTTCGTCGACCGGATGTACCTGCGGCACCACGAGCGCGCGGTGGCCACCGGAGCGCGGCTGGTGCACTCCTGCGGCTTCGACTCCGTACCGCACGACCTCGGCGTGCTCTTCACCGTCGAGGAACTGCTCCGCCGCGTAGGACCGTCGGCCCGCGTCTCCGTCGAGGGCTTCGTCCGCGCGGGCGGCACCATCTCCGGCGGCACCTTCGCCTCGGCCATGACGGCCTTCTCCCGGCCCCGCGCGATGGCCCGGGCCGCCCGCGAGCGCCGCGCGGCCGAGCCCCGGCCGAAGGGACGGCTGGTCCACACCCCGGCCGGCCGGCCGCACCGGTCACGGGCGGCCCGCGCGTGGGCCGTGCCGATGCCCACGATCGACCCGCAGGTGGTCTCCCGCTCGGCCGCCGCACTGGACGAGTACGGCCCGGACTTCGCCTACGCGCACTACGCGGCGGTACGACGGCTGCCGATCGCCCTCGCCGGTGTCGCCACGGTGACGGCCCTCGCCGTCGCCGCCCAACTGCCCACGCTGCGCCGGGCCCTTGGCCGGCTGCGCAAGCCCGGCGACGGCCCGGACGCGGAGCAGCGGGCGCGCTCCTGGTTCGCCGTCCGCTTCGCGGCGCGGACGCAGGGCGGGCAAACGCTCCTCACCGAGGTGTCCGGCGGCGATCCCGGCTACCAGGAGACGGCGAAGATGCTGGCCGAGTCGGCGCTGTGCCTGGCCTACGACGACCTGCCGCCGGTGGCAGGTCAGTTGACCACGGCAGTGGCGATGGGCCGCCCCCTGATCGACCGGCTGATCGCGGCGGGCATCTCCTTCCGCGTGCTGGACGCCCCGCCGACGACCGCCCCCGGGCGGTAGGGGCACGACGGGGTGTCACCGCTCAAGGGACTCCTTGGCGGCCCCGAGCGCGGCCTCCCACGGGTAGCCCTCAGGTCGCTCCTCGCCCGGATCGTTCGGCACGAAGCCTCCGTCGCCCAGCAGCACCCGGACCCCGGCCCCGCGCAACGTCTCGACGCTGCGCGGGAACTGGGGGTGCGCGGCGAGGGCCGTGTTCAGGCACGGCACCACCGCCACCGGGATTCCCTTGCCGATCGCCTCGGCCGCGTACCCCACGACCCAGGAGGTCGTGAGCCCGAGGGCGAGGCTGTTGATGCAGTTCATCGTGGCGGGCGCGAACAGGACCGCGTCGGCGGGCGGGAGGAGGTCCGGGTCGCCCGGCCGGCGATAGACGGACTTCACCGGATGGCCGGTCAGCCGCCTCAGCTTGGACATCTCGTCCTGGAGCCAGCCCGCCGCCGTCGGAGTGAGCCCGAGCGCGACGTCCCACCCCCTGAACTGGGCGTGCCGCACGATCTGCGCCGCGCTCAGCACCGGCGGGGCGGCGGAGCCGAACAGGTACAGGACCGGGCGCGGGGAGGACGTGGCGACCGTCAACCGGTCTCCTCGACGTGGACGACGGTCGTGGACGTCGCGGTGGCTCGTGCGTACGCGACGGCGCGGATCTGGGACGGGCCGCAGGCCCACACCATGATCCGGCCGGCGGTCCGCGCCACCGGGCGGTCCCAGAGCGCCCGGACCAAGCGGGGCCGGTGCACGCCGAGTTCGGCCCTCGCCCAGTCCGGGAGCAGGGCGATCGCGGCGTTCGTCAGCACCCGGACGGCAATGCGTTCGCGACGACTGCGGCCGAAGCCCCGCAGCAGGCGCAACACGTCCAGGGCCGGCGGCGTGACCCGCAGCTCCGGCCGGATCCGGGCCAGGTAGGCCGCCACCTCGGCGCGCGACCCGGGTATCGCGGTGGCGCCCAGCCGTTCGGCGACGCGTGCGGCCTCGGCGTAGTAGCGGTCACACTCGGCGGCGGTCAGCGGGGTCGCGGAGAAGATCTGGTAGCCGGTCAGGAAGCAGTGCACCTCGGCGGTGTGCACCCAGGTGAGCAGCTCCGGATCGTCGGCACGGTACGGGCGGCCGTCCGGCGCGGTGCCCCGGATCCTCGGGTGGATCCTCCGGACGCCGGCTATCGCCGCCTCGGCCGCCGCCGTCGAGCCGAGCGTGGTCGTGGTGACGAAGCGGGCCGTCCGGTTGAGCCGGCCGGTCGGATCGATCCGGAAGTCGGAGTGCGCGTCGACGGCCGCCATCGCCACCGGGTGCAGGGACTGCAGCAGCAGGGCCGCGAAGCCGCCCGCCAGCATCCCGGCCGGGTGCCCGTGCACCCGCCACACCACGCTGTCCGGACCGTACAGCCCGGGGTCCCCGGCCGGACGGTCGTACCGCTCCAGGTGCAGGTCCTGCCCGTGCACGGTCGCATTGATCTCGGCCAACAGCCGCATCCGCAACCGGACGAGCGGCCTGCGCCACGCTCCCGCCCCCATCAGGCCCACCCTTCCCACGCTCCGGGCCACCACAGTACCGAGGCGATCCCCGGGCGGGGAGTCCGGCCGCTGCCTCGACGACCCGACCTCGTCACCAGCGACAGCACCCCGCATGAGATCCGGACGGCAACGGCGGCGAGAGCCGGCGGTGGACCCCGTCGTAGCCCTACGCGCGGCGGGTGCCGATCCGCCGTTGTCACCCGATGGTCGCCTCATCAATACCTCAGCTTTCATCCGAGAGGATCGCGTGGTGATGGAGTGTCCGAACACGCGGCCGACAGGCCGGACCCCGGACACTCCTCATCCGCCACCCGCCGACACCCACCGAACGGAACAGAGCACCAGTGGGCGATCACAGCCGCCACGTCGCCACCGCCGTCACGGGCGCCGTCCACGCGCCCGACGCCCGTGCACCGCGGCCCGGACCGGCGGACGTGTCCTCGGCGGTCGCCGCCGCGCTGACCGAGGTGCCGACGCGTTCGGCGACCGTCCGCGTCCCGGACCGGCTGCCACCCGTCCCCGTCGACCAGGGCCGGCTGGAGCGGACGCTCGCCGCGATGGTCCGGTCCGCGTGGCTGCGTACCCCGCCCGGAGCCCGCGTGCTCGTCCAGGCGACCACGGCGCCGGAGCGCCCCGGCGGGCCGCGCGCGCTGCAGATCCGGGTGACCGACCGGGGCCCGGACGTGGCCGCCGGAGCCCGGCCCTGGCTGCACGCGAAGCCCCGGGGCCCTCAGGACCTTCACGGCACCGACGGCAGCGCGGGCCGGCTCACCGTGGAGGCCAACCCCGGGGGCGGACTCGTCCACGTCCTCACGCTTCCGCTGACGAGCTGACCGGCGCCCCGACAACGTCTCAACTCCTCAACGCTGAGGACCCATCCGGAGGTCGTGGTACACAAGGGCAGGGTGCTCACCGCCTACCCCCTTTGACGAAGCCTGGAGTTCACCGTGGGACTGGACGTGTTCTGGCACTCCGACCTCCCCGATCTGAGGAGCTGGGATTCCCTCCAGCGGACGGTCACCGAATCCTTCGGGGATGAGCACGACGTCCTGATGGACGTCGTCACGAAGCTCCCCCGCAAGGGCTTCCCCGTCCTCGCGGCCATCGACCCCTACGGGGACACCGTGCTGGACTCCCGGCAATGCGCCTCCGCGCGCGCGGAGGTGCAGGGAATCCCGACCTGGCGGGACGACTCACAACTGGTGAGCCTGGAAGCGCTGCTGAGCAAGTGCAGCCAGGCGCCAGGCACCTACGTGTACGTCGCCGGCGACTGAGGCGACCGGACCGCACGGCGGTGGGGCGTCCTCGGACGCCCCGGCGAGGCGTTCGCGTCGATCGCGCCGCCGGGGCCGGACGAGGGCCGAGTCGGTGGCGGACCGGGATCCGCCGGAGGGCCGGTCAGCTCTCGGCAAGCCAGCGCGTGACGACGCCACCGAACCAGGCCGGGTCGTCCAGCCAGGGGTGGTGCCCAGCCCCGGGCTGCACGACGAGCTGCACCCAGCCGTCCGCGAACAGCTCGCCGAGCCGTGTCGCGAGCACCGGGCTGGGACTGAAGTCGAGCTCCCCGACCAGGATCAGGACCGGGATCTCGAGCCCCGCGATCGCAGCCCTCGTCGCCTCGGGGTCGAACGCGCCCTCGGCGTAGTGCGCCGCGCGGGCGTCACGGTTGAGCTGCGTGGCGCGCGTGGCATGGTGCTCCTGCGCGATCTCGTCCCACCGGCCGTACCAGAACGGGCCCGACAGGGCGGCGTCCTCGTCGGACCCCACATCGGTCCAGTCCCTGCGGAACGCGCCGATCGCCTCGTCGTACCAGGGCTCGTCCTTCCGCAGCGAGGTCGCGGCCTCGCGGCTGCCCTCGTCGACCGGGATCCCGACGGCCCGCATTCCCGGCGTGATCAGCGCGATGCGCGCGACGCGCTCGGGGTGGCGCTGCATGTAGAGGACGCCGAGGTTCGCCCCGGCCGAGTGGGTGAGCAGGTCGACCTTCTCCAGCCCGAGGTGCACGCGCAGGGCCTCGACGTCCGCGACGACCCGGTCGCAGCGGTAGCTCTCGACCTCGGCGGGCTCGGGGGAATCGCCGGTGCCGCGGTGGTCGAGCAGAACCAACTGCCGGTGGGCGGACAGCCCGCCGTAGTCGCCGAGGTACTCCGAGGCACGCATCGCGCCGCCGGGCAGGCAGATCAGCGGCTCGCCCTCGCCGATGAGGTGGTAGGCCAGTTCGGTACCGTCGTAGGAAGAGAAAGTTGGCATGCCGCGAGCTTTCCACCCGGTTGTTGATCTTCGCAAGGCGCTCCCGTCCATGCTGATCACCTGAGCCGCGATCACGCTGATGACCAGGCGCATCACCCAGCGGCAGTCCAGGCGGTCCGGTCAGCCGACCTCCCGCGAAGCCCAGCGGGACTGATCCTTCTCGGAGCCGGCCTGCCGACCGACCCCCGGACCGGCCCGAAGAACCGGCCGACCCCACTGTCCCACGGGCCCTGAACGCCGGTCAGCCCGTTCACCGACCCCGAAGCCGCCTCCTCCCTCGCGGTCAGCCTCGGCGGAGGCCGCCGCCATCGGCCTCGACGGCGCCGCCGGCACCCTTCACCTTGGCCGGCCCGCCGGGCGGCACCACCACCGGCCGGTTATGAAGGAGGTACCCGCACGGGCGGTTCGGTGCGGACCTCGCCGTCAGCCGGGCGAACCGCTTCGCGACACGGGCCGACCGGTCCCACACCGTCGCTTCAGGCGGACACGACGACGGATCAGGCGCACCGGGGCGCTCCGGCCTGACGGGACATCAGGATCGATTCACCGCAACGAAAGGCATGGACAGCAATGGAACGTTGCACCGGGAAGAGCCGCGCTGTGCGAAAGGGCGCGGTCGGCGCCCTGCCGCTGGCCGCAGGCCTGCTGCTGCCCGTCGTGGCGGCCACGCCCGCACACGCCGCCGACCCGAACGGCTGCACCCGTACCGGTACGGCCGCCGCGGGCTTCACCATCACCTGTACCAGCGGGATCGGCTCCAGCGACACCCTGACGGTGGGAGACCTTCCCGGTGCGAAGAGCACCATCACCATCACCAACAGCAACAGCAACTTCGGTAACGGCGTCGTCGCCGGCACCGTGAACGGCATCCTCGGTGACGACACCCTGACCATCACCGGCGGCACCGCCGTCGGCGGCAGGCCCGGAGGCGCCGGCATCGGCCGGTCCAGCACCGGCGGCACCGCGCTGGTCGAGATCGGCGACGGCAACAACACCGTCACCATCACCGGCGGCAACGGAGAGGCCGGCAACGGCGGAGCGCCCGGAGGTGCCGGCATCGGTGGCACCGGCACGTCCGGCAGTACCGGCGGCATCGGCAAGCTGACCGCCGGCAGCGGCACGAACACCATCCGCATCACCGGCGGTTCGGGCACCTTCGGCGGCGCGGGCATCGGCGGCACCGCGGCCGGCAGCAACGGCAACTTCATCACGAGCCCGGCCTTCGGCGGGGCCGGGACGGTGACCGCCGGTACCAACTCCACGGTCATCGCCACCGGCGGCAGCGGCACCAACGCCGCCGGCAGAAGCGACGCCGTCGGTACCGGCGGCGCCGGCGTCGGGGGCACGGGCGTCGGCGGCTTCGCCCAGAACGCTTCCGCTACCGGGGGCAGCGGCACCCTGACCACCGGCACCGGGAGGGCCACCGGCGGCGCGGGCGGCACCGGCGGCAAGGGCCCCGACGGCTCGGGCGCCAAGGGCGGGCCGGGCGGCAACGGCGGCGCCGGTGTCGGAGGCACCGTCACCGGCCCCGACAGCAGCGGCGGCAGCGGAACGCTGACCGCCACCACCGCGACCGCCACCGGCGGCGCGGGCGGGATCGGCGGAATCGGCGGGTTCGGCAACGGGGGGAACCTCGGCACCGGCGGCGGGCCCGGCGGTGACGGCGGGTTCGGTGGCGTCGGCGGCGCGGGCACCGGCGGCACCGGCGTCGGCTTCCTGGGAACCAGCACCGCCGGCAGCGCGACGGTGACCGCCGCCACGGCCGGCAGCACCGGTGGCGTGGGCGGCACAGGCGGAACCGGCGGGAGAGGCGGTCGCCCCGGTAGCGGCATCGGCAGCCAAGGCAACGGCGGCGTCGGCGGTACTGGCGGCGACGGCGGCAGCGGCATCGGTGGCTCCGCCATCAGCAACCCCAACATCACCACCGGTGGCGCCGGGACGGTGACCGGCGCGCCCGGCACCACCCCCGCCGGCACGCTCACCGCCAC
>NZ_JBHVPD010000087.1:1494-46047 GCF_042887525.1 Kitasatospora sp. NPDC057936 | reverse complement strand
GGCACCGCCGAGGAGCAGGCGGGCACCGCCGGACGGGCCCGCCCGCGCGGCCGCGCGCCGCGGCGGCCCAGCGGGCGCGAGCGGCACGACGAGAAGATCACCGTGTACGTGTCCGCCGAGGAGCTCATGGACCTGGAGCACACCCGGCTGGTGCTGCGCGGCGAGCACGGCCTGGCCGTGGACCGCGGGCGGATCGTCCGGGAGGCCATCGCGGTCGTCCTGGCGGACCTGGAGCAGCGCGGCGAGGCCTCCATCCTGGTGCGGCGCCTGCGCGGTCGCTGAGGGCCCCAGGGCCAGGGCCAAGGGCCCTCCGGGCCTCGGCGGGCGTCCCCGGGGCGCCCCGGGGATTCGGGCGCACGGCGTGTCGACGGCCCCGGGGCGGGGCGGGCGCCGGGGCCGGGTGAAGATGGAACGCCATGCCCAGCACCACCGAACCGCCTGCCACCACCGCGAGCCCCGGGACCGACGACGGGTCGCGGGGCGGGTTCCGGGTGCGGCTGGACAACTTCGAGGGCCCCTTCGACCTCCTGCTGGGCCTGATCGCCAAGCACCGGATGGACGTCACCGAAGTGGCGCTGGCCACCGTGACGGACGAGTTCCTCGCACACATCCGGGCCATGGGCCCGGACTGGGACCTCGACGCGGCGACCGAGTTCCTCGTCGTCGCCGCCACCCTGCTCGACCTCAAGGCCGCCCGGCTGCTGCCCGCCGCCGAGGTCGAGGACGAGGAGGACCTCGCCCTCCTGGAGGCGCGCGACATGCTGTTCGCGCGGCTGCTGCAGTACCGGGCGTACAAGCGGGCGGCCGAGGTGTTCGGGGAGCGATGGGCCGCCGAGCTGCGCCTGCGCCCGCGCACCGCCGGGCTGGAGCCGCACCACGCCGAGCTGCTGCCCGAGGTGGTGATCACCATCGGCGCGGAGCGGCTCGCGCAGCTCGCGGCGAAGGCGATGGAGCCCAAGCCGGCGCCCGTCGTGTACGTGGACCACATCCACACCCCGCCGGTCAGCGTGCGCGAGCAGGCCGGGCTGGTGGCGGCCCTGCTCACGGAGCTGGGCGAGGCGTCGTTCCGGCGGCTGGTCGCGGACGCGCCGGACACCCTGGTCGTGGTGGCCCGCTTCCTCGCGCTGCTGGAGCTCTACCGCGAGCAGGCGCTCGCCTTCGAGCAGCCGGAGGCGCTCGGGGAGCTGACCGTGCGGTGGGTGGCCGAGCCGGGACGCGGCGCGGTGGAGGTCACGGACGAGTTCGACCGGCCGGCGGGGGAGAAGGAGGAGGACGGGTGACGGAGACGTCTGCGGACGGCGGCGGGCGGCCGCAGCGCCGCCGGCTGGGGCTGCCCGGGCGGCCGCGGGCCGAGGAGTGGCTGGAGCCGGTCTTCGAGCTCGTGCCGGACGAGCCGGAGCGGGCGGCGGAGCCGGTGGCCGGGGCGCGCGTGGCTGAGGCGCCCATGGCGGAGCCGGTGGCTGAGGTGCGCGTGGCGGGGGCGCGTGTGGTGCACCAGAAGTCGGCTCCGCCGACTTCCGACGTGCCGGCGGTCCCGGCGGAGGCCGAGTACGCAGAGGAAGCCGGGGAGGTCGGGGCGCCCGGCGTCGGGGAGGCCGGGGCGCCCGGCGTCGGGGAGGCCGGGGCGCCCGGCGTCGGGCTGCGGGCCGAGCTGGAGGCGATCCTGATGATCGTCGAGGAACCGGTGACCGAGGACCGGCTGGCCGGCGTGCTGGAGCGGCCCCGGACCGAGATCGCCGACGCCCTGCGCGGGCTGTCCGCCGAGTACACCGCCCAGGGGCGCGGCTTCGACCTGCGGCACGTCGCCGGCGGCTGGCGCTTCTACAGCCGGGCCGCCTGCTCCCCGGCCGTCGACCGCTTCGTCCTGGACGGCCAGCAGGCCCGGCTCACCCAGGCCGCGCTGGAGACCCTGGCGGTCGTCGCCTACCGTCAGCCGGTGTCCAGATCGCGGGTCTCGGCCGTCCGTGGTGTGAACTGTGACGGCGTGATGCGTACCCTGGTACAGCGAGGACTGGTGGAAGAGGCCGGATCCGAGCCCGAAACAGGTGCGATCCTGTATCGGACGACGAACTACTTCCTGGAACGGATGGGGCTCCGCGGCCTGGACGAGCTGCCGGAGCTCGCTCCCTTCCTGCCCGAGGTCGACGACGTGGAAGCGGAGTCCCTGGAGGGCACGATGATCGCGGAGGCGGTCGCCGCCGCTGCCGCGCAGGCCGCGGACGGCAGTGGCGAGGCCGGTCGGGCTGAGCACGATCGGCAGGGGGCGGTGAGGTCGGCCGAAACGACCGCACATCCCAGACGGAACGACGTACGGACACTTTGATGCGTAGCAGTGGCAACGGCAGGAACAGCAGCGGCGGCGGAAGCGGTCGCGGCGGACAGGGCGGGGGCCGGGGCGGCGGCTCCTACGGGGGCGGCGGTGGCGGCCGCGGCGGCTCGGGCTCGCGGGGCGGTTCGTCCGGCGGCGGTTCGTACGGCGGCGGCTCGCGGGGCGGCTCCTACGGCGGCGGCGCGGGCTCGCGCGGCGGCTCCGGCTCGTCCGGGCGGGACCCCCGCCGCGACGACCGCAGGGACGACCGGCGCGACGACCGGCGCGACGACCGCCGCTTCCCGGACCGCCCGCTGCGGCCCGAGGAGCGGCGCTACGACCGCCCCGAGTTCGGCGGCGGCCCCAACGCCACCCCCGCCCGCGGCAGCTTCGCCGGCCGGCGCCCCGGCCCGGCGCCGCGCCCGCGCCGCGAGGGCCAGGGTGCCCCGGGCGACCCGCGCCGTCAGCCGCAGCGCTCGCGCGAGCTCCAGGCCAGGATCGAGGACGCCGTCCTCGCCCGGCACGACAAGCCCGCCGTCAAGCTGCCCAAGACCTTCGGCGAGCCCGAGGGCGAGCGCCTGCAGAAGGTCCTGGCCCGGGCCGGCATCGGCAGCCGCCGCGCCTGCGAGGAGCTGATCGAGCAGGGCCGCGTCGAGGTCAACGGCAGGACCGTGACCGAGCAGGGCAAGCGCGTCGACCCGCAGAAGGACGAGATCAAGGTCGACGGCCTGACCGTCGCCACCCAGTCCTACCTGTTCTTCGCGCTCAACAAGCCGGCCGGCGTCGTCTCCACCATGGAGGACCCGGAAGGCCGCCAGTGCCTCGGCGACTACGTGACCAACCGGGAGACCCGGCTGTTCCACGTCGGCCGCCTGGACACCGAGACCGAGGGCATCATCCTGCTCACCAACCACGGCGAGCTGGCCCACCGCCTCACCCACCCCAAGTACGGCGTGACCAAGACCTACCTGGCCGCCATCCAGGGCCCGATCCCGCGCGACCTGGGCAAGCAGCTCGCCCAGGGCGTCGAGCTGGAGGACGGCTACGCCCGCGCCGACAGCTTCAAGGTCATCTCGAACGTCGGCAAGAACTACCTGGTCGAGGTCACCCTGCACGAGGGCCGCAAGCACATCGTGCGCCGGATGCTGGCCGAGGTCGGCTTCCCGGTCGAGAAGCTCGTGCGCACCCACTTCGGCCCGATCGCGCTGGGCGACCAGAAGTCGGGCTGGCTGCGCCGCCTCACCAACCCCGAGGTCGGCCAGCTGATGCACGAGGTCGGCCTGTAGGGCCCCGGTTCACCGACAGTTCTCCGGAGGGTCTCCCGCCCGTGGTGGCGGGGGACCCTCCGGCGTGTGTGTGAGCCGGGACGCACCCGCTGGTCACGGCCTTGTCAGCGCCGTGATCCGTGGCAGAGGATGGCCATCTGACCACCGCCGCGCCACGTGGCGGGAGTGCGCCAGGGCGGGCGCCGGTGGGGGCGAACAGGGGGAGACCGCGTCGTGTCCGATGCACCACTCAGCGCACTGGGACTGGCCGAGCCGGACGGGCAGGTCTACGCCGCGCTGGTGGCCAACCCGCAGTCCACCGCGGAGGACCTGGCCGAGACCTGCGGGCTGACCCTCCAGCAGAGCGTGCGCGCGCTCGACCGGCTCGCCCAGCAGGGCATGGCCACCCGCGCGCCGGTGGACCGCCAGCGCTACCTGCCGGTCGCCCCCGACGTCGCGATCGGGACCCTGATAGGCCACCGCGAGTCCGAACTGCGCCACGCGCGCGCCGAGATGCACCGGCTGATGGACGCCTTCCGGGAGGCGTCGCGCTACACCGACCCGGCGCACTCGGTCGAGGTGCTCACCGGCGGCGAGGCGATCGCCCAGCGGCTGGAGCACATCACCGAGACCAGCCAGTACCAGGTGCGCGGCTTCGACTGCCCGCCGTACATCCAGGACCCGGTGGGGCTCATGCCGACGCAGCGCGACCGGCTGCGCGAGGGGCTGCGCTTCCGGACCATCTACGACCGGGAGGCGGTCGCCTGGCCGGGTCGGCTGGAGAAGAACATCCTGGTCGGCGTCGCGGACGGCGAGGAGGCGCGGGTCCGGCCCACGCTGCCGATGAAGATGATCATCTCGGACGACCGGATGGCGATCATCCCGATCAGCGTCGGCGACAGCGTCCTCGACGCCGCCTACGTCATCCACCCCTCGGCGCTGCTCCAGGCGCTGGACACCCTGTTCGAGGCCGAGTGGGAGCGGGCCGTCCAGCTCCAGGCCGCGATCGGGGCGACGGACACGGCGCTGGAGCCGGCGGCCGACCACCGCAAGCTGCTGGGCCTGCTGGCGGCCGGCCTGACCGACGAGTCGATCGCCCGCTCGCTCGGCTGGAGCGCCCGCACCACCCAGCGCCGGCTGCAGAGCCTGATGCGGGCGCTGGGCGCCACCACCCGCTTCCAGGCCGGCATGGCGGCGCGGGAGCGCGGGTGGCTGTGAGCCCGCGGCCTGGTTCCGGGGCCCGGCTTCGGGGGCCCGGCTCTTGCGGGCTCAGCTCCAGGGCGTGAGGGAGGCCCAGCGGCCGTCCGGGCCGCGCAGGACCTTCTCCAGGCCCACCACGGCGGACCGGTTCAGCCGGCCGTAGATGTGCGGGAACTGCACGCCGGGCGTGGCCCCGGGCGGCGGTGCGCCGTGCGGGGCCTCCCACTTGACCATCGGTTCCACCAGCGACTCCTCGATCAGCAGCACCATCAGCGGATCGGGGGCGTCGGCGAAGAAGTGGTTGGCCACCGCGAGCGCCGTCCGCTCGTCCGCCGAGCAGTGGATGAACCCGTCGGTGAGCAGCGAGGCGGCGGCGTACGGGCGGCCGGGGTCGGCCAGCCAGTCGTCCAGGGGTGCGAGGTGGAGGATCATGTTCCTTTTGTACCCGGTTCGGTCCCTCTGGTGCTGAGCGGGCTGGTGCTGATCCGGTGTCACTCCGGCGCGGGTGTCAGAGTCCGGCCACCTTCGAGGAGGCCGAGACCTCGTACACCAGCGTGACCGTCCGGCGGGCGCCCGGGCCGAGCGGCACGTCCCAGCGGACGATGCCCTCGGCGTCGAAGGCGTCCGGGGCCGGGGTGCACTCCTCCTTGCGCAGCCGCACCTCCACCGCCGACACCTCCGAGACCGGCACCCGCTCGCGGACCGTGACGACCTGCTCGTCCCGCTCCTCCGGGCCGGAGAACCGGGACAGGTGCAGCCGGACCTTCCGGGTGGTCGTCTGGCGGCCGGTGAGCCCGGCGGTGGCCTGCCGCTCCTCGGTCTCGCGGACCACCCGGTAGCCGTCCGAGCTGCCGAACGCCAGCTCGGCCTCGGCTCCGGCCGCGGTGAAGCGCAGTTCGCCCCGGCCGGTGAAGCCGCTGCCGCGGACCAGCTCGACCGGGCCGGCCAGCAGCGGGTGCCCGGCCGCGTTGCGGAACCGGACCACCTGGGTGACCAGCGGGGACAGCTCCGGCGCGCACGCGTACTCGCTGCTCGCCGGTGCGTCGAAGCCGCCCAGCGGCACCCGGTGCGCCCGGCCGTCCGACGGCACGGTGGCCGGGGCGGGCGCGGGCAGCACCCGGACCTCGCCGCCGTCGTCCACGCCCGGCACGGCGGCGTCCGGGGCGAGCGTGCCGACCGTCTCCTCGCGCAGCTCGACCTCGACCGTCCGGCGCTCCTCGGTGGTGCGCTCGCGCAGCATCAGGACGTCCTCGGTGATCGCGGGCGGGGCGGTCGCGAGGGCGGAGCGGGCGGTGGAGAAGGTGAGCCGCGCGCCGGTCCAGTCCTCGCCGGTGCGCTGCCAGACGACGGCCTCCGACTCCAGGCGCAGGCTCCCGCCGGCGAGGGTGGCGCGGTAGGACGGGCGCCAGAGCGCGCACGGCACCAGGTGGCTGACGGTCAGCGTGCCGGGGCCGGCCGAGGCGGCCTCGACGGTGAGGTCCAGGTGGGCGACCAGCTCGGCCGGCTCCTCCTCGGCCTCGTCGAGCGCGGTCAGCGCCTGCGAGCGCTCCTCCTCCAGGCGGCGCAGCCGGGAGCGGGTGGCGCGCAGTTCCTCGCCGTGGCGCTCGCGCTCGGCGTCCACCCGGTCCAGCTCGCGCGTCCAGCGGGCGCGTTCGACCTCGCCGACGCCGGCGCCCTCGCCGACCTCGCGCAGGAGGTCGGCGGAGAGCTGGGCGAGCAGCGCCAGCCGGGCCTCCAGGCGGGTGCGGGCCTGGTCGGTCAGCCGGGTCTCGGCGTCCAGTTCGTGCAGCCGGTGGCGCAGTTCGGAGTCCTCCGGGCCCGGCGGCTGCGGGGAGCGAGGGGTCCAGCTGCGCACCAGGCGGGCATCCAGGACGCGGCTGCCGGGCGTGCTGCTCTCGGCGCGCAGGGTGCGGTCCACGGCGAGCGCGGTGAGCGGGCCCAGGCGCAGGCGCTGGACGCCCGCGACGAGGTCGACCGTCGTCGTGCGCTCGACCTGGCTGCGGTCCTCCAGGCAGGTGACGGCGGTGACGGGGAGGGGGATGGTTCCGGTCATTCTCAGTTCCTCCGGTTTCCGCCGACGATGGCCTTTCCGGCCGGGATCTTGATCTGGTAGCCGCCGTCGAGCTCGGCGCGCCCGCCCGGGGGCAGTTCGACCCGCCAGAGCCGGCTGCTGGGCGGGCACTCCGGGGTCGGGACCGTCGGGGCGTGCCAGTCGGCGCGCTCCTCGATCCGGATCTCGGCGTCGGAGGAGACCGGCACGCGCTCGCGGACCTCGACGGTGACGGCCCGGCCGAGCCGGTTCGCCAGTTCGACGTGCACCCGGTGGTCGAGCACGGTGCTGTTGTTCAGCACGTTCAGCTTGCCCGCGGCGGCCTCGTGCAGCTCGGTGCGGCGCGCCACCTCGATGCTCTCGGTGACGCCGATGCCCACCCGCCGCACCCCGCCGGGGGCGAGCGTGGGCAGGGCGGCGGTGAGCAGGAACTCGTCGTCCACGGTGACCTCGACCGGGCCGGCCAGGACGGCGCGGTCGGTGCGGTTGGCGAGGACGAGCGTCGCGTACACCTTCTCCTCGACGGCCGGGACGGTGACGTACTCGGGGCGGACGGACAGCGGGATCTCGTCCACCGTGACGGTGTGCCAGGTGCCGTCCGACGGGATGTCGGCGGGGGCGGCGGCGTCGAAGCGGTGGTCGAAGGAGCCGGCCGAGACGCGCGGCGCCACGGCGTGCCGGGGCAGGCGCAGGCCGCGCACGCGGCCGAGGCCGCCGAGGGCGCCGGGGCTGCCGGGGCCCGTGTCCGGCGTGGCGGCGGGCGGGCGGAGGGTGCCGCGGCGGGCGGCGGGCTCGTCGGGGCCGGCCAGGACGAGCTCGGGGTAGTCGAGCAGGGCCGCGGCGGGGGTGAGGCCGCCGTGGGCCGTCGGCGGGCCGTCGTTCCAGACGTCGGCGGATTCGACGGCGCCGGCGCGCTTGCGGTGGGCCATGCGCTTCATGGCCTCGGGCGGTGCGGACCGGGCGGCCGGGGCGGCTCCGGGCACGGGCGCCGGGGCGCCGAAGGCGGCGGGGGCGGGGCCGCCGGGCGCGACCGGTGCCGGGGGCCCCGACTGGGGGACCGGAGCGCCGCCGTAGCCGGCGAAGCCGGGGCCGGGCGGGGGCGGCGATGCGGGCAGCGGGTAGTCGCCGTCGGCGGCGTCCAGGGTGCCGCCGCCGCGCCCGCTCACGCCGTACGGACTGCCGCCGGGGCGAGCGGCGCGTCCCGGGCGGCCGGGCGGCGCGGGCTGGGGCGCGGACGGGCGGGGCTGTTGCAGCCAGGCCGGGGGGCTGGGCGTCGGCGCCGAGACGGCGAGCGGGCCGCCGCCGCGGGGCCGGGGCCTGCCGGGCAGCTCGTCGGCCGCGTCGTAGCCGGAGAACAGGTCGGACAGACCGCTCGGGGGCTCGCGCCAGCCGGACGGCGGCGGCGCGGGCTGGCTGCGGCCGATCCGCAGCGAGCGCAGCCTGGGCAGGTCGGAGCGGCGGTCGAGGTCCGCGGTGGACAGCGCGAGGCGGACGCCCGTCCAGTCCTCGCCGGTCTGCTGAGCGACGGAGGCGCGCAGGACGAGGCGGCCGGTGTCGGCGCCGTGCCGGTAGGACAGCCGGTAGGCGGGGATCCAGCGGGCGGCGGCGACGCCGTACTCCAGCTCGATCTCCAGGTGGGCGGGGGTGGCGGGGGTGATGGGGGTGGGTGTGGCGGTGGCCGGTTCGTCGGCGGTGGGGGTGCCGGCGGGGGTGGGTGCGGCCGTGGACGGTTCGCCGGCGGTGGCCGGGGCGGTCGTCAGAGTGAGCAGGACGGTGGTGGCCGTCTCCACCGGGTGGGACGGTCCTGCGGTGGACGCGCGCTCCAGCCGGTCGTTGATCAACTCGCAGGCATGGTCAGCGAGTTCGATCTCCCGGGTGAGCTGCTCGGCGCGCGCCTGGAGCCCGGCCAGCCGCTCGTCGACGAACTCGGCCAGCTCCAGCCACGCGTCGGCGGGGGTGCGGCGCAGGACTTCGTCGGGCCGCCGCCGCTGCGGCGGCACCGCGCGCAGGTCGCTCGTCTCGGCGATCGACGCGAGGACCAGGCGGTGGCGTTCGACGAGGGCGCTCAGGTGCTCCCTGGCCTCGTCCAATTCCCGTCGGAGGGAGGGGAGTTCGGACTCGTCGCGGATCTCGGCGAGCTGCTCCACGCGCGCCTCGGTCACGGCCGTGCCGGCCGGGCCGGCGAGCACCCGGGCGCGCAGCGAGCGGCCGTCCAGCGTGCGGGGCAGGCCCGTCAGCCGCAGGCGGCCGTCGGCCGGGACGGGCACGGTGGCCCGGCGGCGGCAGACCGCGCCCTCGGCGTACACCACGACCGAGTCGAGGACCGACGGGTGCGCCGGTACGGCCGCCGGTTTCCGCCGCTGGACCTCGCCACTGTGCTGATCGTCCATGCGCAACCCCTTCGTTCGCGTCCTGCCGCCTGCGCCGACGGTCTCTGCTCGGGCGGCCAGTCTGCCCCGCTTCCGGGCGGGCGTCTCCGGAATTCGCCCGCGCGGTGGCGTGTGCACTCTGTGGGACGGGGGCCGGGTGTCGGCGGTTCTGTCCGGTGGTGGGGGTGGGCCTCTGTGGTGGCGGGGTGGTTCTCTCCGGTGGGGGCTGGCCTCTCTGGTGGTGGGGTGGGTGGTGGGCGCGAGGGCGGGGGCCATGCGAGAGGATGGGGCGAGCACACCCCGGCCCGCCGGCCAGGCCCGTGAACAGGCCCGTGAAGGAGAGCGACCCGCCATGCGCACTGCCGTCGTCGTCGGCACCGGACTCATCGGCACCTCCGCCGCCCTCGCCCTGACCGGCCGCGGGCTGACCGTCCACCTGGAGGACACCGACCCGGACGCCGCCCGCACGGCCGCCTCGCTCGGCGCGGGCACCACCGAACCCGCCGACGGCCCGGTCGACCTCGCGGTCATCGCCGTCCCGCCCGCGCTGGTCGGCAAGGTGCTCGCCGACTGCCAGCGCCGCAACCTGGCCCGCTGGTACACCGACGTTGCGAGCGTCAAGGAGGGCCCGCGGGCCGAGGTCGCCGCGCTCGGCTGCGACACCGTCCACTACATCGGCAGCCACCCGATGGCCGGCCGTGAGCGCTCCGGCCCGCTGGCCGCCCGCGCCGACCTCTTCGAGGGCCGGCCCTGGGTGCTCACCCCCACCGCCGACACCGACACCGAGACGCTCAACGCCGCCCTGGAGCTCGTCGCGCTGTGCGGCGCGATGCCGATCGTCATGGACGCCGCCGCGCACGACCGGGCGGTCGCACTCGTGTCGCACGCCCCGCAGCTGGTGTCCTCGCTGGTCGCCGCCCGGCTGGAGCACGCCGACGAGACGGCGATAAGGCTCTCCGGGCAGGGCGTCCGGGACGTCACCCGGATCGCCGCCTCCAACCCCGGCATGTGGGTCGACATCCTCTCCGCCAACGCGGGCGCCGTCGCCGACATCCTGGAGGAGGTCGCCGCGGACCTCGGCGAGACCGTCACCGCGCTGCGCGCCCTGGACGCCGCCGAGGAGGCCGAACGCCGCTCGGGCGCGGCCGGCATCGAGGCCGTCATGCGGCGCGGCAACACCGGGCAGGCCCGCATCCCGGGCAAGCACGGCGCGCCGCCCACCCGGTACGAGACCGTGTCGGTCGTCCTCGGCGACCAGCCCGGCGAGCTCGGCCGCCTCTTCGGCGAGGTCGGCGCGGCCGGGGTCAACATCGAGGACGTCGTCATCGAGCACTCCGACGGGCAGCAGGTCGGCTTCGTCCAGCTGTCCGTCGCCCCGGCGGCCGTGAAGCCGCTGACGGCGGCGCTGCGGGCGAGCGGGTGGAGCGTGCGGGACTGAAGGGCGCGGGGGAGCGGGCAGAGCGTGCGGGACCGAGGGGCGCGGGGGAGCTGTCGTGATCGTCGAGATACCACTCGGTGAAGGCCAGGAGCCGGGCGACGTGGGGGAGTTGGACGTCGTCGGGAACGACGCGTTCCTGGCGGCCGTGGTGGGTGGGGAGTTCCGCCTCCACCACCGCAGTGCGGTCTCGTTGCTGGCCGCCCCGGCGGAACGGCAGCGGCCGGCCGGGGACGAGCCGACGTGGAGCCTGCTGCTGCGGGCGGCGCACGTCGCGTTCTGCGGGCACCTGCCGCTGAGCCTGTCGCCGGACGTGCTCTGGTACGCGGTGGTGCACGAGGTGGCCGTCCACGTGCGCCTGAACGCGGACCTGTACGCGGGGGTGTTCGGCGCGGACCCGTCGGGGGAGAAGCGTCCGATCGTCGTCCGGGACAACTCCCTGCTGGGCCCGGAGCCGGACTGGGCCGCGTCGATCCGCCTGGTGCGCGAGCCGCTGGCGGAGGCGGTGGGGGCGGAACTCGTCGAGCTGTTCCGGCCGGACTTCTCGACGACCACGCCGGACGACGTCTCGTCCGTGCTGGTCGCGCTGATGGACGTCGTCAGCCCCTACTACGAGTTCCGGTGGGAGACGCTGTGCGGCATCCCCCGGGTCCGCCTGGAGGGGACCGCGAACGACTGGGCGCTGCTGGCGGAGCGGGTCGGCGAGCTGGCGCCGTGGTTCGAGCCGCTCGCGCCCTGGTTCGCGGAGCTGCGCCCGGTGCTGAGGGTCCTGGCGCGGACGGCGGCCGGCTGGCCGGTGGACCAGGAGTTCTGGCGCTCGCTGTACAAGTGGCGGTCGGACTCCGGCGGGGACTTCGTCTCCGGATGGATCACGGCCTTCTTCGCCCACACCCGGAGGCCCTCCGGGCCGGAGCCGCGGACGGTCTTCGGGTGGCGGGGGCTGTCCTTCGAGGAGAACGCCTTTCCGTCGCACGTCTCGACGGTGCCCTTCGCGTGGGGCAGGCCGGACGGGCAGCTCACGATGGCCTTCCTGGGCGGGGTGCTCGGCATCGAGCGGGACGGCGAGTACGTCCGGCCCCGGCTGGGGAACGCGGTCGTGGAGCTGCTGGGGCGGTAGGGCCGTCGGGGCGGTCGGGCCTGGCGGGGCGGGGGCCCGCGCCGGTCCATTAACCTTGAGGGAGACAATCCCCGGCCGCATGCCTGTTCAACGCCTGCCCACTGGCCGTCCAGGCGCCGGATCCCATGCTCAGAGAGAGGTTCGACCCCGTGGACACTGCCGACCGAGCGCACGCCCCGGTCGTCGTCGCCATCGACGGACCCTCCGGTTCGGGCAAGTCGACCGTCTCGCGCGCCGTGGCCGCCCGGCTGGGCCTGAGCTTCCTGGACACCGGTGCCATGTACCGGGCGATGACCTGGTGGATGCTGGCCAACGACGTCGACACGGACGACGCGGAGGCGGTGGCCGTCGCGTGCGGCAAGCCGGTGATCGTGTCGGGGACGGACGCCGACGGGCCCACCATCACCGTGGACGGGCAGGACGTGTCCGGCCCGATCCGCGGCCCCGAGGTGACGGCGCGGGTCAGCGCCGTGTCCGCGGTGCCGGCGGTGCGCACCCGGCTGGTCGAGCTGCAGCGCGGCTGCGCCGGGGTCGCCGAGCGCGGCATCGTCGCGGAGGGCCGGGACATGGGGACCGTGGTGTTCCCGGACGCCACCGTCAAGATCTTCCTGACCGCCTCCGAGACCGCCCGCGCCGAGCGCCGGGCGGCCGAGCTGCGCGCCAAGGGCGTCGACGAGGCGACCATCACCGCGATGGCCGCCGACCTCGCCCGCCGGGACGCCGCCGACTCCTCCCGGAAGACGGCCCCGCTGACCCAGGCCGCCGACGCGGTCCTGGTGGACACCAGCGACCTCACGCTGGAGCAGGTCATCGGGCGGATCGTCGCCCTGGTGGAGGAGCGGGCCGGCCTGTCGTCGGTGTGATCCTTCATGGGGGTGGCCCGCCGGGCTCCGGCCCCGGGTGATCCCGAACGAACTGCGGCACCGCCGAGGTGCCGCAGGAGAAGTACTCGCGCTGCCCCGAGCGGGGCAGGTACGCACGGCGCGCCCCTGGGAAGGGCCGGGCCGGGAAACGGAACAGACGAACATGACCGCAGAGCACGCCACCGGCCACGGTGAGCTGGACGACGCCGAGTACGCCGAGTTCATGGCCCTCGCCGCCGAAGAGGGCTTCGACCTCGACGACGTGTACGGCCTCGACGCCGCCGAGCACCTCCGGCTGCCGGTGCTGGCCATCGTCGGCCGCCCGAACGTCGGCAAGTCGACCCTCGTGAACCGCATCATCGGCCGCCGCGAGGCCGTCGTCGAGGACAAGCCGGGCGTCACCCGCGACCGGGTCAGCTACGAGGCCAGCTGGAACGGCCGCCGCTTCAAGGTCGTCGACACCGGCGGCTGGGAGATCGACGTCCTCGGCATCGACGCGATGGTGGCCGCCCAGGCCGAGCTCGGCATCGAGCAGGCCGACGCGGTGCTGTTCGTCGTCGACGCCACCGTCGGCGCCACCGACACCGACGAGGCCCTGATCAAGATCATCCGCCGGGCCGGCAAGCCGACCGTCCTGTGCGCCAACAAGGTCGACGGCCAGTCCACCGAGGCCGAGGCCGCCTACCTGTGGTCCCTCGGCCTGGGCGAGCCGTACCCCGTCTCGGCCCTCCACGGCCGCGGCTCCGGCGACCTGCTCGACGCCGTCATGGCCGCCCTGCCCGAGGCCCCGCCGCAGACCTTCGGCGGCGCCGCCCCCGGCGGCCCGCGCCGCGTCGCGCTGATCGGGCGCCCGAACGTCGGCAAGTCCAGCCTGCTCAACAAGGTCGCCGGCGAGGAGCGCGTCGTCGTCAACGAGCTGGCCGGCACCACCCGCGACCCGGTCGACGAGATGATCGAACTCGGCGGCAAGACCTGGAAGTTCGTCGACACGGCCGGCATCCGCCGCCGCGTCCACCTCACCGCCGGCGCCGACTTCTACGCCTCGCTGCGCACCGCCTCCGCGCTGGAGAAGGCCGAGGTCGCGGTCGTCCTGATCGACGCCAGCGAGACCCTGGCCGAGCAGGACACCCGCATCATCTCGATGGCCGTCGAGGCCGGGCGCGCCGTCGTCATCGCCTACAACAAGTGGGACCAGCTCGACGAGGAGCGCCGCTACTACCTGGAGCGCGAGATCGAGCGCGACCTCGTCCAGGTGCAGTGGGCCCCGCGCGTCAACGTCTCGGCCAAGACCGGCCGGCACATGGAGAGGCTCGTCCCGGCGATCGAGACCGCGCTGGACGGCTGGGAGACCCGCATCCCGACCGCCCGCCTGAACGCCTTCCTCGGCGAGCTCGTCGCCTCCCACCCGCACCCGATCCGCGGCGGCAAGCAGCCGCGCATCCTGTTCGGCACCCAGGCGGGCTCCCGTCCGCCGCGCTTCGTGCTGTTCGCCTCGGGCTTCCTGGAGGCGGGCTACCGCCGCTTCATCGAGCGCCGGCTGCGCGAGGAGTTCGGCTTCGTCGGGACGCCGATCTCGATCTCGGTGCGCGTGCGGGAGAAGCGCAACAAGAAGAAGTAGTAGTAGCACCGGCACCGCTTGGTGCGTGGGGCCGTAGGCGCCCGCGCACCTTCGCGAGTGAGGGCCTCGTCGCTTCGGCGGCGGGGCCCTCGGTCGTTCGGTGGTGCCTGGTTCGGGTGGCCTGGTGGTGCCTGGTCGGGTCGTTCGGTGGTGCCCGGTGGTGCCCGGTGGTGCCCGGTGGTGCCCGGTGGTGCCCGGCCCGGTTCGGGCGGCGGGTCAGTGGTGGTCGCCCATGCGGCCCGGCGGGAGGGACAGCATCTGCCGGTGCCGTCCGCCGGCGGCGGCGGACGGGGCCGTGCCCATCATCGGGGACGGGACCGGGGGCGGCGCGGGCATCGGGTGGGGCACCTGGCCCGGCGAGCCGAGGAAGCCGGCGGCCACCCATCCCTGGCCGTTGGTGAACTGCGGTGCGGGCTGGACCTGGTGGCCGTTCGGCTGGTGGTGCCCGCCGGGGTGGTGGTTCGTGATGTGGTGATGGCCGGTGGTGTGGGGGCCGGTGGTGTGGGGACCGGCCGGGTGGTTTCCGGTGGTCTGGTGCCCGGTGCTGTGGTGTCCGGTGGTGTGGTGCCCCGTCGGGTGGTGGCCGGTGGCGTGCTGCGTGGCCTGTCCGTAGCCGTCGCTCGTGGGGTTGGCGGGGTGCGGGTTCGCCTGCTGGGCGGGCATGAACTGCGGCAGGCCCGCCGCCTGGCCCCCGTAGGTCTGGAACGCCTGCTGCTGCGGGTACGACCGCGGGTCCACCGGTAGCGGGTACCCCTCCCGGATCGCGAAGCCGGTGAACTTCAGGTCCTCCTCGCCCGACCGGTCGCCCGGCAGCGCGCGGAACAGCCGCCGGTACTCGGAGTACAGCTCGTCGTAGATCGGCGTCGTCGAGTGGGGGTGCTCGGCGTCGTACGACGGGCGCATGCCCGGGATCGATCGGGGGACGGTGGCGGTCCTGCCGGGGGTCGCGGAGACGTCGTAGCTGTACACACAGGGGCCAACGAGCGAAGTCGTCCGGGGATGCGGGGTCGGGGGACCCGGCCGGAAGGTGGCCTATGCCGATCGGAGGGCCGCCTTCCGGCCGTGGGGGCGTCGGGCCGGGGTGGTACGGGGTCTTGCGGGGTGCTGCGGGGTGCTGCGGCGTGCTGCGGTGTGGGGTGGTCGATGCGCGGGGGCGCGGGCCGGGCGGCGCGGTGGGGTGGGGTGGCGTGGGGCGGGGGTACGGCTCAGGTGCCGGCGAGCGGGAGGGAGGCGGCGACGACCCGGCCCATCGACACCGCGCGCTCCAGCGCCTGGCGGAGCAGGTCCTCGCGCGGCTGTCGGCCGACCGTCCCGGCCGGTACGGCGTACATCGTCACCTCGGACAGCTGACTCGCGGCCAGCCGCCACGCGTCCGTCACCTGGAGCGGCTGGTGCGCCTGCCACCAGCCGGTGCTGCCGCCCGCCGCCGCGGGCTGCAGGATCGCGTGCAGCTTGCCCATGGCCACCAGGACCGACCAGCCCGGGAGTTGGTCGGGCGTCTCGTCGAGGTCGGCGACGGGCTGGAAGCCGGCGTCCTGGAGCAGGTCGAGGAACTCGTCCTCGCCGGTGGTGTTGCCCGGCCGGCCGACCGGCCCGGTCGGCTCGACCACGAGCGACGCGTGACCGACCTTGCCGTGCAGCACCAGGCCGCAGGTGATGCCGAGGATGGCGGCCTGGCCGGGGGCGCTGGGCCGGTCGTCGGCGACCGGTGCGCCGAGCGCCGGGGTGGTCGCCGCGGGGACCGGGGCGGTGGGCGTCACCACGGCGGACGGCGCGGGCGCGTTGACGGCGGGGAGGCCCGGCGTGTCGGTCTGGGCCTGGTTGATGCTGCGGACGGCTCCGGCCAGCTGCTCCTCCGCCACCGGCACCACCTGGGACGGGATGCAGCGGGCGTGGGCGAAGGCGAGCACGGCGGTCTCGTCTCCCACGAACAGCACCGTGCTGGTGGGGTCCGAGTAGGTGTCACCGGGAGTGCGGCAGGAGGTGCACTCGTAGCTGTCGGGTGCGCGGTCGCCGCCGAGGAGGCGGTCGGCCTCGTCGTCGCCGATCTCGGACCGGACCTCGTCGCTGACGTCGAGCATGCGCGGCACAGGGTCTCCTGGAGTGGGTCTTGATTGCGGTTACGGGGAGGTCGCCATAACCAACGGACCCCTGTGTCAGGCGTCACGGGTGGTCGTCGAGGCTGACGGGAATTGCCCCGGATCCGACCGCAGTGCGTGTTCCTGTGGTCGCAATGTGTCGATGTCGTGGGCGGGCCTGCCGGAATGAAACCGTGAGGTAGGTCACCCGGCCTGGATGTTTGATCTTGGAAGTAGTGGCCAAAACGGACAATTCGGGCATGATTGTGTTGTCGTTACCGCTGGTAACCCTTGCGTGAGCTGGGCAGACCGTTCGGGTTTTGGTTTCCCCGCCGACCGCCTCGTAGCTTCTTGGACGGCGCAACGAGCGCCACCCGGGTTCACCCCCGACGCACAGCCCGCCGGTCCCGCACCGGCAGCGGCACGTGCCCGCCGACGCGACCGCTCGAACAGGTCGTCGGCGAGCGGCTGGGTGGCCGGGGCGGCAGCGGCACGTCCGACACGTGCACGGCCGTCCGACGGACGCGGCAAGGAACGCGGCCCCTTCCAGGGCCTGGTTCCGCCTGCCCGCCCGGGGCTGTCGAGAGGAACCCCATGACCTTCCGTCACGAGACCGCCGCTGCCACCACCTCCACCGCCACCAAGCGCAACCGCGTGCGCATGGCGGTCGTCGCGGGCGCCGCCGTCGCGGCCCTGCCGGTGGCCGGCCTCGTCACGGCCACCTCGGCCTCCGCCGCCCCCGTCTCCACCTGGGACGCCGTCGCCCAGTGCGAGAGCGGCGGCAACTGGGCCATCAACACGGGCAACGGCTTCTACGGCGGCCTGCAGTTCACCTCCAGCACCTGGGCCGCCTTCGGCGGCACCGCCTACGCCTCGCAGGCCAACCAGGCCACCAAGGCGCAGCAGATCTCCGTCGCGGAGAAGGTCCTCGCCTCGCAGGGCCCGGGCGCCTGGCCCGTGTGCTCCGTCAAGGCCGGCCTGACCAAGGGCGGGGCCCCGGCCGCCGTCGACACCTCGGCCGGCGCGAACACCGCCAAGCCGACCGCTCCGGCTGCCAAGCCGGCTGCTCCGGCCGCTCCGGCCGCGAAGCCCACCCAGGCCCCGAAGGCCGACGCCGCCGTGAAGGCCGCGCCGAAGGCCGACAAGGGCGCGCAGTCCTGGAACCGCTCGAACGACGCCAAGCCCGTCGCTCCGGCTGCTCCGGCCGCTCCGGCCAAGGGTGGCAGCTACACCGTCAAGTCCGGTGACACGCTGAGCGCCATCGCCGCCGCGCAGGGCCTCGACTGGCACGACCTGTACAAGAACAACGACAAGGTCGTCGGCGGCAACCCGGACCTGATCTTCCCGGGCCAGGTCCTGAGCATCTGACGTAGATCGGTGTCACCCGCCGTCGATCGCCGTCGATCGACGGCGGGTGACACCAGGGGCCTTGAGGGCGCCCGTTGCTTCGTCCAGGTCATCGTCACGGCCGCTTCTCCGCTGCGCGGGGGAGCGGCCGTCGGCGTGTCCGGCGTGTCGGGGCGGGGGTCGCCGCGGCGCGCCTAGGGTCGGCTGCTGTGCCGCATTCGTGTGATGAGCGTTCCGGGTGGGGCGTGGCGGCGTTGCCGGTCGCCGTCCTGCTGGCCGTGACGGCGCTCTGCGCGGCGGCACTGGTGCCGGTCGGGGGACGGGCCTGGTCGGCCGTGCGGGTCGCGGACCTCATCTGGGACGAGCTCGCCGACTGCGAGAGCGGCGGCGACTGGCGGGCCGACACCGGCAACGGCTACTACGGCGGCCTGCAGATCTGGGCGCCCACCTGGACGGAGGCGGGCGGCCTCCGCTTCGCCGACCGGCCGGACCACGCGACCCGCCGCGAGCAGACCACCGTGGGGGAGGAGATCCTCCGGCGGCAGGGCTGGGAGGCGTGGCCGGACTGCGCGCGGGAACTGGGGCTGGTGGGGTGAGGGCGTCGGTCTCGGTCTCGGTCTCCGGTCTCCGGCGGGGCTTTGGTGGGTGAGGTTCTGGTGGGTGAGGTTTCTGCTGGGGTGGGGGCTTCCGGCCGGTGGTGCTTTCCGGTCGGGTGGGAGTTTCCGGTCAGGCAAGGGTTTCCGGTCGGGTGGGGGCTTTCGGCCGGGTGGGGGCTTCCGGTCGGTGGTGCGCGAGGATGGTGGCGTGATCCAGGGCGAGCTGTTCGGTGACCCTTCGGAGCCCTCCGCCCCGCGCGAGCGCTCCGAACCGGCGCCCGGCGCCGTCCTCCTCCCCGGCTGGCTGGACGCCGACGCCCAACTGCGCCTCGTCGCGGCCTGCCGGGAGTGGGCCCGCGGCCCGGCCGGCCTGCACGCCGTCCGGATGCCCACGGGCGGGCTGATGTCCGTCCGGATGGTGAGCCTCGGCTGGCACTGGTACCCCTACGGCTACCGGCGGACCGCCGACGACGGCGCGCCGGTCAAGCCGTTCCCGCCGCTCCTCTCGGACCTCGCCCGGCGCGCGGTGGCGGACGCGTACGGGGAGCGGGCCGCGCGGATCGCCGGCGCCGCGTCCTACGAGCCGGACACCGCGATCGTCAACCACTACGCGCACGGCGCCAGGATGGGCCTCCACCAGGACCGCGACGAGCGGACGGACGCCCCCGTCGTATCACTCTCGCTCGGCGACACCTGCGTCTTCCGGCTCGGGAACACCGAGACCCGGACCCGGCCCTGGACCGATCTGGAGCTGTACAGCGGCGACCTGCTCGTCTTCGGCGGGCCGGCCCGGTTCGCGTACCACGGGGTGGTGCGGACGCTCGCGGGGACGGCGGATCCGGCGCTGGGGCTGGTGGGGCGGCTCAACATCACCGTGCGGGAGTCGGGGCTGCTGTAGGGCCGATGCGGCGAGCGGGCAGTCGGCGAGCGGGTGGTCGGCAGGCCAGCGGGTTGGCGGGTCCGCAGGTCGGCGATCGGGCACTCGTTCGAGTGAATCGGGGGGCCGGGTCCGGGGAGCGGGAATTCCAGCGGTCGCCGGAGGATTCGAGTGAGCTGGAGAATTCGAGAGGAACGGGCTCCGGCAGGCGGGCGGAATACCTTCGTCCGGGCCGCGGTCCCGGAAAGCCCGGAGAGGAAGCGCAGCCATGGGTACCCCCGTCGACGACCTCGTCGATCTGCTCGACCTGGAGCAGATCGAGCTGAACATCTTCCGTGGTCGCAGTCCCGAGGAGGCGCTGCAGCGCACGTTCGGCGGCCAGGTTGCCGGACAGGCGCTGGTCGCGGCGGGGCGGACGGTCGACGACGACCGGCCGGTGCACTCGCTGCACGCCTACTTCCTGCGTCCTGGGGTCCCCGGCGTGCCGATCGTCTACCAGGTCGACCGGATCCGCGACGGCCGCTCCTTCACCACCCGGCGGGTGCTCGCCATCCAGGGCGGGCGCTCGATCTTCGCCCTCACGGCCGACTTCCACCACCCCGAGGAGGGCGGCATCGAGCACCAGGTCCCCATGCCGGGGGTCCCCGCTCCGGAGGAGCTGCCCAGCGCCCTGGAGGAGGTCGGCGCCCGGCTCGGCGAACTGCCCCCGTTCATCAGCCGCCGCCAGCCCTTCGACATCCGCTACGTCGACCGCCTGCGCTGGACGAAGGAGGAGCTGACGGACGTCGAGGCGCGCAGCGGCGTCTGGCTGCGGACGAACGGCGCCCTGCCCGACAACCCGCTGATACACGTCTGCGCCCTGACATACGCGAGCGACATGACGCTCCTCGACGCCGTGCGCGCCCCTGTCGAGCCGCTCTGGGGCACCAGACACTTCGACATGGCCTCGCTGGACCACGCGATGTGGTTCCACCGTCCGTTCCGCGCCGATGACTGGCTGCTCTACCAGCAGGAATCCCCGATCGCCCACGGCGCGCGCGGGCTCGCCCGCGGGGAGATCTTCGACCGGAACGGGCAACTGGTCGTTTCCGTGGTGCAGGAAGGCCTGTTCCGGCGGCTGAAGGGGTGACGGGCTGGAGGTGTGACGGGGCTGAAGCGGTGACGGGCTGAAGGGGCGCGGTCCGATTGCGTCCCGTTGCCGCCGTGTTTCCGTTTCCGGTCGGGCGGCGGTGACGGGAATGGACCGGCCGCGTGGCCGGTGTTGTGCTGGGTGATCGAGAAAGGGCGGCCCGCGGAACGGCTGGTCGCCGAGACGGGCGGTCCGCCGGGCGGCGGGCCGCGGACCGGATTGGGAGGGTCTGCCGATGACGGAGACGGCCGCGGAGGACTGGAAGCACTGGAGTGACCACCGGGCGGCGTCGGTGAGCGCGCCGCACGGGCAGCTCGCACTCACGGGCACGCACTGGCTGGAGCCCGAGCCCGGCGTGCTCCCCGGCCTGCCCGGGCTCTGGTGGGCCGACGCGGAGGGCGTCCGACTGCGTGCGGTGGCGGCCGACGGCATCACGGTCGGCGGCGCCACGGTCGGCGGCGACGCCTCGCCCGTCGACGGCGAGGTCCTGCTCCGCCCCGACACCGATCCGGCCGCCGACATCGCCACCCTCGGCGACGTCCTGCTCGTCCCGATCGAGCGCGAGGGCGAGTTGGCCCTGCGGGTCTTCGACCCCGCCGCGCCCCGCCGGGCGTCCTTCGCCGGCATCTCCGCCTACCCCTACTCGCCGGAGTGGGCCGTCCCCGCCGTCTTCACCCCGTTCGACGCCGCCGACGCGCAGTCGGTCGTGGTCCCGAACGCGGACGGCAAGGAGCGCCCGCTGGCCGTCACCGGGCAGATCGCGTTCACGGTCGCCGGCGAGCACCGCACCCTGACCGTCAGCAGCGCGGGCGACCGCCTCAGCGGCGTCATCGCCGACGCGACGAGCGGCATCGACACCTACCGCTTCCGCTTCATCACCCTCCCGGCACCGGACGCCGACGGCCGTACCGTGCTCGACCTCAACCGGGCCTACCTGCCGCCGTGCGCCTTCGCGGACCACTTCATCTGCCCGTTCCCGCCGCCGGGCAACCGGCTGGACTTCGCGGTGGAGGCGGGGGAGAAGCAGGTCCTGACCCGGTAGCCGCGGGCCGACCGGGGCCTGGCGGCTTTCTCCCGGGGCGTCGGCACTTTCTCCCGGGCGTCGGTGGCTGCTCTCCCGGGGGCCAGGTGGCCGCTCGTCCGGCCCCCGGTGGCTGTTCCTCCGGGCCCCGGTGGGGAGCATGCGGACGGCGGGGCGGAACATGGACGGTTGTGCCGAACGACCATCATTCATCAACGCGTCCTTCAGAGGCCTCGCCGCCCGCCGACCCCGTCCCGTCGCCCCCGGAGGCCGCCGCCCCCTGGTACCGGCGGGCGTTCGCCGACCTCAGCCCGCTGCGCGACCACGCCGACTACCGGCGGGTCTGGGTGGGCCAGGCCGTTTCCTCCATAGGCCAGCAGATGACGGCCGTCGCCGTCTCCGTCCAGGTCTACGACCTGACCCACTCCGCCTTCGCCACCGGCGTGGTCGGCCTCTTCTCGTTCGTCCCGCTCATCGCATTCGGCCTCTACGGCGGCGTGATCGCCGACCGCGTGGACCGGCGCAAGCTCGGCCTCATCGGCGCCGCGGGCCTGGCCCTCGTCTCCGCCGTCCTCGCCGTCCAGGCCATCGCCGGCCTCGGCCAGGTCGCCGTCCTCTACGCCGCCGTCGCCGCCCAGGCCTGCTTCTTCGCCCTCAGCTCGCCCGCACGCTCCGCGATGATCCCGCGCCTCGTCCCGTCCCACCAGCTCCCCGCGGCCAACGCCCTGAACACCGTCAGCATGAACCTCGGCATGACCGTGGGCCCCATGCTCGGCGGACTCCTCATCGGCGCCTACGGAGTCCAGTCGGCCTTCCTCGTCGACACCGTCGCCTTCACCGGCACCCTCTACGCGATGTGGCGCCTGCCCACCATGCGGCCACTCGGCGAGGGCAAGGCCCGCGCCTCCGTCCTCGACGGCCTCCGCTTCCTGCGCGAGCAGCCCAACCTGCGCACCAGTTTCCTCGCCGACCTCGCCGCGATGATCTTCGGCCTGCCGCGCTCCCTCTTCCCCGCCATCGCCGTCACCTTCTACGGCGGCGACGCCCGCACCGTCGGCCTCCTCGTCTCCGCCCCCGCCGTCGGCGCCCTGATCGGCGCCCTCTTCTCCGGCTGGGTCGCCCGCATCCACCGCCAGGGCGTCGCCGTCCTCGCCGCCGTCGCCGCGTGGGGCCTCGCCATCGCCACCTTCGGCCTGCTCCACAATCTCTGGCTCGGCCTCCTCCTGCTCGCCCTCGCCGGCTGCGCCGACACCGTCAGCATGATCTTCCGCAGCACGATGATGCAGGTCGCGGCCCCGGACGAGATGCGCGGACGCCTCCAGGGCATCTTCATGGTCGTCGTCGTGGGCGGCCCCCGCCTCGGCGACTTCGAGTCCGGCGCCGTCGCCGCCCTCACCAGCCCCGCGACCTCCGTGATCACCGGCGGCCTCGCCTGCGTCGCCGCCGTCCTCCTCCTCGCCGCCCGCCGCCCCGCCTTCCTCACCTACGACGCCCGCCACCCGACGCCCTGATCAACCCCCTGACCCGCCCCACCTCGAAACCCGGCAGCGAGCACCCCTCCACGTGCTGTATTGTTTTCCACGTCGCCGGGACAACCGGAGACAAGGTCGAGAAGCCGACCGGCAGAGCCCCCCAGGCCCCGCCGCCCGGCACCGAGACCACGGGACGTGGCGCAGCTTGGTAGCGCACTTGACTGGGGGTCAAGGGGTCGCAGGTTCAAATCCTGTCGTCCCGACATTGTGTCGGAAGGCCGTTGGCCGGGAGAAATCCCAGGTCAGCGGCCTTTTTGTTGATGGTCCGACAGGTGAATGGCGGCTGCGGCGCTGCCCTTTTGCGATCTTGCCAGGGACCAGTCGGGGACCAGAGAGCTGGCGAGCCTGCCGCGGCCTACCGCAGCCCTGGGATCGCGTGGGCACAAGGGCCTCTCGGACTTTGCCGAATCAGCACGCGTCGTTGGGCGCCCGACGTGCGCGCCGCCGGCGCACGCCCCAGGTCGCCAGCGCGGTGACCAGCGCCACCGCGAGTCCGCCGAGGAACTCCGGCACCGCAGCCGCCAACAGCTCCGGAACGCCGCCCAGATGGTCGGCGCATCCCTCGCCGATCGCCTCGGCTGCCTCGTTGATCTCTGTCGTCATCGCAGTACGCCTCCACCGCTCGGAACATCTCACGGTCGCCGTCGACCGCGCAGCCAGCGTGCTCGGCGTGGGCGCTGTCCCCAACCTGCGCTGGGGCAGCCCGGGGCAATCGCCCGCTGGCCGAGGGCCCGACCTGAGAGGATCGCGGGTGTCCCGGGCCCGTCCCAGGGACATGCCTGAGGCGCCCCCGGGGCAGGAGACCGAGGGAAACAGCGATGAGCGCAACAACGGGAGACGGCACCGATGCCGCGTACGCACTCGGTGACTTCCTCCGGTCCCGGGCTCAGGAAGCGGGCCTGAGCGCGCGTGAGATCGCCCGCGCCTTCCAGCAGCGGGCTGACCGGGAGCAGGCGCAAATTGCGGCGGGGGCGGGCGGGCCGACCGCCCCAGTGGGCGGGATGAACTTCTCAAAGTCGCACCTCGACCGCCTCTTCAAGGGCGGTACCGCGCTGCCGTCCGGCCGGTTCCTCGGAGTCTTCCTGGAGATCACCAGCGACGCCGCCGGCCTGCCTCAGCATCGCCACCAGGCGCTGTTCCGGGAGGCGACGGAACTGCTGACCATGGCTCGGCGGCTGAAGACCCGCCCGGCTGCGCTGTTGCAACCACAGCCGCGACCGGAGCCGCCCACTACGGCGGCGGCCATCGCCACGCTGCAGGCGCAGCTCGACCTCGAACGGGCGCACCGCGCCGGGGACCGCCTCCGGCGGGAGCTGAGCGACACCCAGGCGCTGATAGGCACACTGTTGCAGATCATCGATGCGCTGCGGGACATCATCACCGAGCTCGATCTCGACTTGTTCGGCGCACCACGTACCGGCGGGCGGACAGTTCCGCGCTCGCTGGCCGAGCGGCAGCGCATCGAGGCGGTCGAATACAAGGCGGCGGCTGAGGCGGAGCTCGACCGGGTTGACCACCGGCGGCGGGTGCTGGAGCTGCTGTGGGACCAGGCGCAGGGCAACTTGCGGCGGCTGGCCACGCACGCCGACGTCGGGCACCTGCGGCCGCTGCCCGACCCCCCGCCGCTGCCGACCCGGAGCGTTCTCTCACCCGGCCTCCACGCCGAGTCCGCGCTCGCGGACATCGCGACCGCCCTCGGCCGGGTCCAGGAGTACAACGACACCGAGGAGCAGAAAACCGCCGAGCTGCGGCGCGCCCTCGCGGACAACACGCCGCTGGCCCCCGACGATGAACTGGCGATCCTGCTGGCCGCCACCCGCCTGAGCGACCCGCTCGCCCGCAGTGCCGCTCTGCGAACCGTCCTGGCCAGTTGGGCCCGCCACCCGAGCACCCGCGACACCCTTCTCCGCCTCGTCCATGACGACCAGCCGGCCATCCGCCACAGCGCGGCCTGGGGCCTGGCAACCGCCTGGGCCGGGAACCCCAAGGCCCGGGACGCCGTCGCGACGCTGGCCGGCGATCCCGAGTACCACGTCCGGCAGACGGCGGCGCTGGGCCTGGCGCACGGCTGGGCGGGCGACCACGCCGCTCGGGACGCGCTCGCCCGGCTCGTCCAGCACCAGGACCCGGGAGTCAGGCAGATGGTGATGCAGGCGCTGGTTCAGGGGTGGACGGATGATCCGGCCGTCCGTGACTGCCTGATCGCCCTGGCCTGCGACAGCGAGGCACTGGTCCGGGCGGTTGCCGCGGAGCTCCTCGCCGAAGGCTGGCCCAACGACGGCGTCGCACTCGCCGCACTCCGCTCCCTCTGCGACGATCCCGCGGAATCCATCCGCTGGATTGCCATGCAGGGGCTCGCACGCCAGGGCTACACCTCGGCCACCTCGCCGGTGACAACCAACGCCATCCTCCAGGCTGCCGAACTGCCACCTTCCTATGAGGCACTTGGGACCCTGCCGGTCGCCGCAGCGCTGCGCCAGGGAATCGGCTTCCACGAGGGGATCACTGTGCTGGTGGGTGCCAACGGCAGCGGGAAGACCATCCTGCTGAACGCCCTGGCCCTGTCGATGCGCTCGATGCGCTCTGTTCTCCCGGTCGATCAGTCGACGGCGAGCCGGGACCTGGCCAAGCACCTCCGGATCACCTGGAACGGCCGACGGACTCCGTACAGTTGCGACCACCTTTCCGCCGACGCTGTCCCGGTTCTCGACAGCCGGGCCTCGAGGATGGAGAACTGGCAGGCGTACCTGCGTTCCCTGCTTGAGTCGGACGCTGCGCCGAACAGGATTGTCCTAATCGACGAGCCCCTCGGATTCCTGCATCCCATGTCGGAACCCAACGTCTTCGACGTACTCTCGGAACTTGCCGACCGAGGCTTCCAATTGATCGTCACCTCGGTGCGAACCACCTGGACGGCCCTCCCTGCGGCCCGCGTCATCAAGATTGACCAAAGTGCCCACCGCATCGCCTCATTCGATCCAACGAAGCTCCCTGACAGCCCGACGCTGTTGATCTAGGCTGTTTCTTACTGATTATCGGATCGTTGATCCGGCTGTGCCGTTGACCGATGTGCAGTGGGCCAGTTCGCGCGCTTCGCGGGCCGGGCGGCTCGGGGTGACCCCAAGGAGGTCCATGTTCGACTTCGCACGAGGTCGCCGGCCTGCCAGCCGGGAGGGACCTTGGGCAGTCCGATCAGGGCGTCGATGTTCAGGTGCTCGGCGAGCAGGGCTTTGAGGTTGCGGCCGTCGATGAGGCGGAGGCGGCCGTTGCGGTGGGCGAAGTCGTAGCTGTCCTTGCCGAACCACGAGGTGGTGACGACGATGCCGTAGCCGGCGTCCTTGTCGTCGATGACGCCGGACATGGCGCGGACTGTGTTCACCGAGACCACGTTCTTGGAGCGTTTGGCCTGGATGGCGAAGATGGTGGATCCGGTCGGGTCGGCCAGTGTCGCGACGGCGTCCACGCCGTCGTCGCGGGAGCCCTGGGTGCGCCAGGTCTCGTAGCCCATGGCTTCGAAGAGTTCGCGCACCAGGCGTTCGAAGTCGTAGGGGTTCATCTGGAGCAGGTCGGGCCGGCTGTCCAGGGTGGCGACCACGGCGGTGTCGGTGATGATGCGGTAGCGGGACAGGTCGGCCTCGACGATGGGTGTGACCGGTTCCAGGTCGTGGGGGTGCTTGGAGACGGTGGCGCCGAGGCGATGGAGGCACTGCTGAGGGTCGAGCCTGGGCTCGTCCAGGACCAGTTCGACGAAGTCCTTGCGCTCGGCGACGACGCTGACGACGCATGCCCGGACGGCTTGTCCGGTCGCGGAGTCGGTGGCGTTGACGCGGCCGTTGAGGATGACGCTCTCCACGAACGAGGCCGGGGTGGCGGAGAACGCCTCGTCCAGCGCGCGAAGGGCCAGGCGGGCCACCACTCGGGCGTAGGCCTCGTGGATCTCGGCCTGCTTGGCGGGTTGGGGGATGACCTTGGCCTGCTGCGCGACGTAGCGGTAGGAGGCCACCGGGGGGAGGATCTCATGGTTGGGCAGCTCGACGTCGACCAGGAGCTGCTGGGCCTCGGGAACATAGACCGCCTGGGCCGCGGTCCGGCAGCCCGGGGGGGGCAGGGGAGCGCTGCAGCAGGTCCTCGATCCGCTCCGCGACGCCCTGGGGACCTTCTTGAGCGAAGGCCTCTTCAATGTGAGGGTGCCATGCCTCCAGGCCTTCGGGGCGAAGCAGCAGGACTGATTCCAGTTCCTCGCGGCTCCGGTTGCACTCGGCGGTGCTCTCCTCGGCCTGGGCCTTGAGTCGGGCCGTCTCGGCTTGCCGGGCTTGGCGTTGGGCTTCCTTCTCGGCCTGGGCGTCCGCGCGCTTCTTCGCCTCCTCCTCCCGGCGGCGAGCTGTCTGGCGCTTGGCCAACTCGGCTTCCACGCGGGCGGCTTCCTTGGCGCGGGCGGCCTCCTCGCGTTGGAGGTGCTTCTCGCCGGCGGCCAGGAGCCGGGCGTGTTCGACGGCGGGGCCCACCTTCCGCTTCCTGGGACGGGGTTGAGCCGCCGGGGCGGCAGCGCGGCCGGTCGGCTGTTGGGCCCCGCCCTGCGCCTGCGCGGCTCTCGCCTGCTGCTTCAAGCGGTACGCCTCGGCGAGGATTTCCGCCACGGTCTTCCGGCGTGCCACCCAGTCCACCCCCTGGTCCACGGCAGCGCGGACCCGCATGGGGGTCCGCGCTGCCTGCGCGATATGCCAGCAGCCCTACCCGGCTGGGGCCACCGGAAATCCGCCGCGCGGTGCGAGCGAAGGCCGAACCAAGCGGCACAGGGGCGCAACGTGCGGGCACCGTCGAGGAGATGGAGCGTTTATTCGGGCGGGAGCTGGGAAGAGCCACCGTCGTGCGTCTCCACCGGGAGGTTGCACCGGTCGAGGACGGCGTCCAGCGGCACGGTGATTCCAGAGGCTCGGAGGCTGCCCTGGATGTTGCGCGCCGTCTGCTCGCGGCGCAGCAGCCGGACCCAGGGTTCCGTACCTTCTTCATCGTCTTTCACAAGCCACTTCTACAGCAGGGCGGTTGACGATGACAGGATCGCTGCTGTGCGGCGTCGGTCAGTGGGGACTTCCGATGGATGCCGGTTGAGGACGCCTACTGGACGAGTCACAGATGGCGCACTGGCGCTTCTGCCGCCGCCGATGGGTTATGCCGGTCGGCCGACAGGTGCCTGCTGAGGGTCTGGCCGGCCTTCTCGATGGAGCTCTTGTCCGGGTGGAGGTAGCGCTGGGTCGTGGTGATGTGCCCGTGCCCGGCGATCTTCTGGAGGACGTGGATGGGGACGCTGGCGTCGGCGAATGTGCCGGAGGTCGTGTCGGCGCAGGTACTCGTAGCCGAGGCCGACGACGACTTCGTCCCAGTGGGTGGCGTCGCGCAGGATCGCGGTGGTGATGCGTCCGCCGCGAGGTCCGGTGAACAGGCGGGCCATGGGGTCGTTGCCGACCACGGTTATGCGCCAGTTCACGAGGTCGCGGATCTCTTCGATGATGGGGACGGTACGGCGCCGCTTGCCTTTGGTGCCTTTGTCGATGAGGCCGCCGGGGCCGGTGGTGGTCTGGCGGCACAGGTCCCAGGTCCAGTCGAAGCGGTTGATGTCCTTGACGCGGACGCCGGAGACTTCGCCGATGCGGGCGGCGGTACAGGCGGCGAAGCGGACGATGTCGCCCCAGCCGCGGTAGTGGTTGTGGGAGCGCTCGACCAGGGCGTTGGCGAGTGCGTCGAGGGCGTCCCAGTCGGCGAGGGCGAGAGAGCGGGGGTCGTCGAGTTCGTCTTCGGCTTTCTTGTAGAGGCGCTGCCAGCCGCTCATGCGGGAGGGGTTGAAGTCGATGAGGCCGTCGCGGACGGCTTGCTCCATGATCTGCACGAGCGGGGCGAGGCTGTTCTTGACGGAGGAGATGCTGAGTCCGTCGGCGATCCAGGAGTTCAGGGCTCGGTCGGTGATGCCGTTGGTGATGCTGGTGACGGGTATGTGGCCGAGGACCGGGGTGACGCGCAGCTTCCAGTCGGCGGTGTAGGGGTCGAGGGTGGTGGTCTCCAGGCCGCGCATCGCCAGGTCCCAGTTCTCGTCGCCGTAGTCGGCGAGGGTCATGGTGAGGGTTTTGGGCGTGATGCCGCGTGCTGCGGCCCGTTGCATGCGGGTGATCCAGGCTTCGGCTTCCTCCTCCGTGGGGACGGAGGAGGAAGCCGACTTGCGGCCGCCGCCGTTGGGGTCGGTCCAGCGCACGCGGGCGCGGTAGCGGAACTGTGGGCGTCGGTCGGGTCGGTGCTCGATGTCGGTGGTGAGGTCGACACCCATGGGGATGAGCTGGGTGTGGTCGGGCATTCAGGCTGCCTCGGATGGGTCGGTGCGCTTCTCGGCGAGCCACAGCTGGGTGTCGGGGATGCTGTACAGGTAGAGGCGGGGTGCGATCTGGACGAAGGGTGGGTCCTGCGGGGGAGCGGCGGTGCGCCAGCGCCGCAGGGTCGAGGGGTCGACGTTCAGCAGCGTGGCGAGTTCCTCGGTCGAGTACCAGCCGCCGTGCAGGAGGTCGAACTCCGCTGCCGGATCGGCCTCGTACGCGGGGGCTACGGCGACGGCCGGGGTCGGAACCGAAAACCGGCTGGCGGTGGGAACGTGGGGTCGGACGTGCATGGTCTCCCTCTGATGGGGTGGTGGAGCCGCTCGGGCTCGGTCGGGCACGCCCACAGTCACCTGTCCGCCTGGACGGGCGGAACAGGGCTTGGCGTGCTGAACGGGGCAGACCGTATGTACGTGTCGTTCTTCGAAGCGCGTCGAGACCTGGCGGGCACAGTGGGTGGAAGGCGACCTAACGTGTTCGACCGCTGAGGAGGGCCAGCCGCTCCCGGAATCCGTGCAGGTCACCCGCGGCTGAGGAGGCGCTTCTCGGCGCCGGCCGCGATGCATGCCGCAAATGGCGATCTTGCCCGGTGGGTCGCGACCGGAGCGCCACGCGATGGCCCGGAGTACTCTGAAAGTGACGCTAGACGCGGGACGGCAATTACGGTCTGTGACGAGCATAAGGAGTCCAGGGCTGTCGCTCCTCCTACGTCGCGCCGACGCTAACTCAAGAGCTGCTTTTAATCCGTAGGCCTGCCGATTTCATTCGGAGACCGCATTTCGGTCCGACGCCCTTTGTGACCTGGGCTTTCTTTCGCTTGCGGGGGTGCGACAGGGCGCGCGACTTGTTTTCGATGGGTCGCGAGTGGGTCGCTCGTGGGGCATTGGGATTGGGTGACGGACCGTCAAGTTTTCATGCTGAGCTACGGATCGCTCTGTTTATCGAGGGTCCCGGATGGGCCTTCGTGCGCCGCTTGCGGGGCGTGGACTGGTACCGGATGCCGCGGGAGAGCTTTCGGGCCGCATCGATGACCACTCGGGCCGTAGCCTCGGCGCTGAGATAGGCCGTCTCGGGGAGGACCGACGTGTACGTGTCGGCGGTGGTCATGATCGTGGAATGTCCCAACTGGGCCTGGACAACCTTGAGATCGGACCCACCGGTCAAGGCGAGACTCGCCGCACCATGACGCAGGTCGTGGAGCCGGACAGGTGGAAGGCCACTCCTGCGCACCATGTTCTGGAAGACGTGGCCGATGTAGTCCGGGCGCAGCGGACGTCCGCACGTGTCGGTGAATATGAAGTCGGACTCATTCTAGTCAGTTCCCGCTGCGAGTCTTTCCTCCTTTTGCTGGTTACGGTGTGTATTCAGTGCGTGGATGGTGCTTCTGTCGAGGGCGATCGTCCGCTCGCCGGCCCGTGTCTTGCCCGGGCATTGCGTCCTGAACGTGAGAAGGAGTTGGTAGTAGGACGGCTTCCGATTGCGGTGCTGTATGGAAGATGAAGGTTTGGCCCTTCGGAGCCGCCCTACGGGGGGAGGCTTCAAACCGCCTCATGCTGCGTTGGCTGAAGACCGTCGTGGTGAGCGATGAGGAAAAGGCGTCGTAAGAGGCGTCAGGTGGGGACCGGAAAGACGAACGCAAGTGAATCGCCGCTGATGTGTCGAAAGCAAAACAGACGGCATCGAAACCGGGGTCGCTGCCTGGACCCCGGGATGAGCCTGGCGGGTGCCCGTTTATTGGCCAGGCGGTGTCCGGCATGCAGGCGACGTGAGTCCGGTCTGCTGCTTCCGTACGGAACAGGAGAAGGCGGGATCCGATAGTCCCCACCGGCTTGGTGGGGGAGAGGGAGTGCCCCGAGCAGACGCAACTGTGAGGGGTCGAGTACCGATGCGGGTCCTGCTGGCGGACCGGCCTGTAGTAGCGGTGAGGCCCCTGTAATGGGGGCGGAGCGAAGGGGCCGGGCTGCTCGTGACTGAGTTGATCACATCAACCGGAAGTGCTCCGGGAGGAGTGGGATGAGCCAGTTGAAGTCTCAGACCAAGCCGTTCGATATCTCGAAGCGGGAAGTCGTGGAAGCGTGGGAGGAAGTCAGGGCGAACAGAGGTGCACCCGGCGTGGACGGGCAGAGCATCGACGATTTCGAGAAGGATCTCCAGGGTAACCTGTACAAGATCTGGAACCGTATGTCGTCGGGCTCCTACTTCCCGCCTCCGGTGCGCGCGGTGGAGATCCCGAAGCCTCACGGTGGCGGTACGAGAATGCTCGGCATTCCCACTGTCGCCGACCGGGTGGCGCAGACCATTGTGGCCCGGCATCTCGTGCGGAGGGTGGAGCCGATTTTCCATCCGGACAGCTACGGATACCGGCCCGGACGGTCCGCCTTGGACGCAGTGGGAAAGTGCCGGGAGCGGTGCTGGCGGAAGAACTGGGTGGTCGAATTCGACATCCGGAAGTTCTTCGACAGCGTGCCCTGGGACCTGCTGGTCAAGGCGGTGGACGCTCACACCGACGCCGTTTGGGTGAAGTTGTACGTGCGGAGGTGGCTTGCTGCCCCGCTCGTCATGCCCGGCGGCTCCCAGATGAAGCGGGAGCGCGGGACGCCGCAGGGCGCCCCGGTGTCTCCCGTGCTGGCGAACCTGTTTCTGCACTACGCGTTCGATACCTGGATGGTCCGGAACTTCCCGGGCGTCCAGTTCGAGCGCTACGCGGACGACGCGGTGCTGCACTGCGTCTGCGAGAGCCAGGCCCGCACGGTCCTGGCGGCGCTGCGGGAGCGGATGGTCGAGGTCGGGCTGGAACTCCACCCGGACAAGACCCGGATCGTCTACTGTAAGGACCAGGTTCGTCGGGGCTCGTACGAGCACACGGCGTTCACGTTCCTCGGGTACACGTTCCGTGCCAGGAAGGGGCGGAGTCGACACGGGAACCTGTTCCTCGGCTTCGACCCGGCGATCAGCAGGGACGCCCTGAACAAGATCAGCCGCGAGGTGCGGAGCTGGCATCTGCACCTTCGTACCGATCTGACCTTCAACGAGCTGGCGCGGAGGGTAAACCCCAAGGTGGCCGGCTGGATCAACTACTACGGCCGGTTCCGGCCGTGGGAGATGTTCGCCTTCCTGACCCGCATCAACGCCTACCTGGTGCGGTGGATCCGCAAGAAGTACGGACGGCTCGCGGGCAAGCGGAAGGCGCTGGCGAAGCTCCGGGAGATCGCCCGGCGCTACCCCCGCATGTTCGCGCACTGGCGGCTCACGCCAACTGCGTGTGCGGTGTTGGTCTGATGATCAGAGCGGCACGAGCCGTGTAACGGGAGACTGTTACGCACGGTTCTGTGAGGGCCGGGGGGTGAGATTCCCCCCGGCTACTCGGCGACTTCCAGCCGCCCGTTCTCCCGCTGCTGTAGCTGCCGAGCGACTGTGAGTGTGCGGCCCGAGGAGTCGAAGTCTGCCCAGCGGAGCCCGGCGCCTTCTCCGCGACGGAGGCCACGTAGGGCGTACAGGCGGTACAGGGCGTAAAGCCGGTGGTCACTCGCGAACGCGAGGAAGGCGGCGGTCTGCATGGGCGTCCACACGGCAACCGGCAGGTGCTCGCCGGTCCGCTTCCACTCCGCGACCCGGTTGTCGGTCCACACCACCAGGTGCGGCCGAGGTGCCCGCGGCAGATCCAGGTGACGAGCAGGGTTGGTGGCCAGCAGGCCGCTGCGCACCGCATAGTTCAGAGCGGCACGTAGTGTTGCCTGGGCGCGGCGCAACGTCCCGGCGCTGACCGGCCGGCCCATGTTCTGGTGCCGACGGACGATGGCGCTGAACGCCTGTTGGACGGTGTCGTTGGTCAACTCGCAGAGAGGCTCGCGGCCGAGCAGCGGCAGGAGGTACTGCTCCATGTGCTGGCGGTAGCCGCGGGCCGTCGACGGCCGCAGATGTGGTTCGACGATGACGTACCAGCGTTGCAGCCACTGGCCGGTTGTGAGCAGCCCGCCTTCGCGGACGTGATCGCGGTCTTGCAGGCGCTTGAGCGCGCGTTCAGCATCAGCCCGCGTACGATAGCCGCCTCTGCGCAGCCGAGACCTGCGATCATCGACGGCTGCCTGCCTCGGCATCGCGAGGTACCAGGAACCGTGCCCACGGTGGTCAAGGTAGGGGCAGAGGCTTCCGAGCTGCCGGCCGGTACGAGGATCCCGGCATTCGCATCGCTTATAGATCGTTCCAGTGCCGCGCATGACGTCCTCCTTCAGGGTTGCAGGTGAACGCATGGCCAGTGTGGACCTTCGGTGTCCTGGGGCATTCCAAGCCCGGGCTTTTGCCGCCCGGGGCGAGGGGATCAGGTCCTGCTCCGGAGCAGCCCCGTCTGCGCGGGGAGGAGGACGTGCCGGAGGTCTCGCCGATGATGCCCGACGGAGCAGCCCCGTCTGCGCGGGGAGGAGGTGATGATCCAGCGCCTGCTGATCCTGGACAGCGGAGCAGCCCCGTCTGCGCGGGGAGGAGAAGGACTGCCGGGCACCGGACTGGATGGACGGAGCAGCCCCGTCTGCGTGGGGAGGAGACCCCCACGGCGGGGGCTTCGTCATGATCCCCCGGAGCAGCCCCGTCTGCGTGGGGAGGAGGCTTCGCGACCTGGGGTGTTGTAGTGGCTTTGCTTCTTCTTTGCCTTGTCAAGGAGCTGCGCGTGATCCGAGGTGCAGGGTGGCGGAGCACCGCTCGACGTCTTGGCGGCCTGGGTGGATCGTTGCCTCATCCATGCATGACGATACGTCAATAAGACTCTGTGGGAGCGTTGTCAGTGGCTCGGTCTACGATCCGCGACGTGCTATTTGACTGTACGGCCTCGCCGGACTCTCAGCCGTGTAGTGGCCTTGATTGTGCCTTGTGGGGGAAGTCGGAGGGCTTGCCGCCCGGGGTGGTGTATCCGCTGGTTGGCCACCTGCTGGATGTGGCAGCGGTGGCGTGGTGGACCTGGGACCTTCACCTGGTGGATCTCCAGCGTCGCGTCCTGGTGGCCGGCATGGGTCTGGATCCGGACCGAGTCGAGGACAGCGAACGCGCTCGGGCGTTGCTCGCGTGTTGGGCCGGCTGGCATGACGTGGGGAAGATCGGCGGCTTCCAGCGCAAGGACGCTGAGGCGTACGAGCTCCTTCACGGCTACGACCCGCTCGATGCCGGTGTCGTGTCGTCGCACGGCCACGTGACCCATCTCTTCCTCGCGCATGCTCTTCCTGATCTCGGCTACGACGCCGATGGCGGCGGGCTGGCGCTGGCGTCGCCGGCCCGGCGGGTCGCGCAGATGCTCGCGGGGCACCACGGCCGGTACCCGGCGCCGCCCTCGCGGCGGGCCCTGCGCTCGGCGGCGATCCGGGACAGAGAGCTGGGCGGCGGCGAATGGGACAGGCAGCGCCGACTGCACTTGGCCGCGGTGGCTGATGCGGTGGAGTGCCCGGCTGCGCCACCAGCGCTATCCGCTGAAGCAGCGGTTCTGGCGACGGAGGTTGTAGTGCTCGCCGACTGGCTGGCCTCCCAGGAGCGCCACGTGGAGGCCCAGTTGCATGCCATGAAGGGAGCCGGCGCAGGCTCCCTGGAAGGGCACTGGGGCCGCGCGATGAAAGCCGCGCCCGCGCTGATCGACGACGCTGGCCTGCTGGTGCCGCAGTGGAAGGAAACCCCACTTACGTGACCTTCCGGGACTGGTTCGAATTCGACCCCAACCCGATGCAGGCATCGCTGCTCGAAGGCTTGCCGCGCTGCGCGGTGCCCGGCGCTGCAGGGCTGTTGATCATCATGTCGGAGACTGGCAGCGGCAAGACCGAAGGCGGCCTGTGGGGAGCAAGGTGGCTGGGCGGGCCCAGTATCGGGGTCCACGTCGCACTGCCGACCATGGCCACCACGGACGCCGCCCATCGGCGGGTCGAGACGTGGGCGGGTCGCGCACTCGCGGTGTCCTCTCCGGTCACGCTGGCACACAGCCAGGCCGGCTGGAACCGCGACACCTCGCGCGTGCTGACCCACGAGGGCGGCCTGGACACGTCGCCCTCCGCGTGGCTGGAAGAACGTGGCAGGGCGGTGCTGGCGGGGATCAGCGTCTCGACGATCGACCAGGTCCTCGCCACAGTCCTGAGGGTCCGCCACAACGCACTGCGACTCGGCGGGCTGACCCGCAAGGTCCTGCTCGTGGACGAGTGCCACGCCTACGACCCGTACATGCAGTCGCTGCTGCGCCGGGCCCTGGCCTGGTGGGGCGCGATGAGGGTGCCGGTGGTGCTGATGTCGGCGACCGTGCCGGCCTCGGTGGCACGGTCGCTGGCGGCCGCCTATCTCTCCGGATCGGCCCCCGGTGCCCCACCACCCGACGTCGAGCCGGTGTACCCGGGCTGGCTGTACGTGGACGGGACGACCGGCACGCCGACAAGGTCGAACCGCATCACCACCAGCCGGCCCCGCACGCTGGAGGTCAACCTGGTGGAACTCCACGGCTCGAACAAGCCGAAGCAGGACGCCGGCATCCCGGCGGCGGACGAGGCCCGCGCCCGGTTCGTCACCGATCTGATGCACCAACAGGCTGGCGACTTCTGCACGCTGGTGGTGTGCAACACGGTCCGCTCCGCACAGCACACCGTCACCGCCCTCGACCAGCTGCTCGACCAGGACGTGGAGGTCTTCCTCGTCCACGCCCGCTACCGGCTCCTCGACCGGCGCCGCCGCACGCTCCGCGTCGAGGAGGCGTTCGGCAAGAGGCGGGACAAGCGGCCCCGGCGCGCCGTGCTGGTCAGTACCCAGGTATGCGAGCAGTCGCTGGACCTCAGCCTGGACCACGTGGTGAGCGACCTCGCGCCGATCGCGCAGCTCATCCAGCGCGCAGGCCGCGGACTCCGCCACCACGACGGTGACGACGTGCGCGTGCCCGTGACCGTCCTGGTGCCCTACGGCGCGGACGGCGTGCCGGACGACGGCCGTTGGAAGACGGTCTACGGGCGGGCCCTGATGCGCTCCACCCGTGAACACCTCACCGCCCACGGGCCGATCGCCGTCCCCGGAGATGTCCAGAAGCTCGTGGACGCGGTCTGTGCGGGCTGGGGCACCGACATGCCGGACCGGGACATCCGCGCCCACCTCGCGGGGGAGCAGGCGATGGAGAACGCGGCGAAGCCGGTCATGATCCCCCACCCGCGAGACGTGGTGGACCTGTTCGACCTCACCGACCTGTCGATGATCGAGGAGCAGGCCGCGAGCCGCTACAACCTCGACAGCGTCACTGTCCTACCTCTGTGGGCGCAACCTGGAGGGCGCCTGGGCCTGGAGAGGGACGGCAGCCTCACACTCCCGGAACAGCAACACGCTGACCTTCGCCCGGTCCGCGAACGCCTTCTGTCCGTACGGCGCGAGCACTGGCAGCGTGCCCTGCCAACCCTGGCCGAACGCCTGCCCGGCTGGGCTGCCGATCGCAGGCTCAAGGACGCCCTTATCATCGAACACCCTTGCAGGCAAGGCGAATTGTCAGTGGGAGGGTTCACAGTGTCGTATGGCAGCCGCCTGGGCCTCATCGTCCAGGCGCCCGTTGCTCAGGAGTAGAAACGTGAACGCCCCACCCGACTTCGACCTCGCCCAGGAACCATGGGTCGACTGCCTGTACACCGACGGTGTCGTACGCCCCGTCGGATTCCAGCAGGCGATCCTGGACGCGCACCGGATCGTGGACCTCGCCCTGCCCTACCCGGCGGCCTACGGCGCGCTCTACCGGCTCCTCGCCGCCATGGCCTACCGCATCACCGGCCTCGACCGGCTCCAGGATGCCGAGAACGCCGAAGGCTGGCACCGACGCCGCAACCGCCAGTTCGGCACACCCTTCGACCCCGACAGCACCACGGAGTACTTCGCGCAGCGCCACGACCGCTTCGGGCTCTACCACCCCGTCCGGCCCTTCCTCCAAGACCCCCGCGTCGCCGCGGACTGCAAGGACACCTCCGGCATCAACAAGCTCGTCATCGGGGGAGCGTCCGGCAGCGCCCGGCCCTGGTTCGCCGGCAAGCACGGCGACCGCTCCCAGCAGCCCCTCCCGTCGGCGGACGCCGCCCTGCACCTGGCGATGTGGGCCTACTACGGCTCCGGAGGCACGGTGACCACCCGCTCCCACAGCGGTGTCACCACCCAGACCGGCTGCCAGGCCGCGCCGGCCCGCGGCACCGTCGGCTACCACCCCCTCGGCACCACCCTCCACACCACACTCCTCGCCCACCTCACCCCGCCCAGCACGCCCGACGCCGGCGCCCACCCCGACGAAGCGATCTGGGAACGAGACCAACGCCCCGACCCCACCCAACCCGCCCCCGACCCCCGCGGCCCCGTCTCCCTGCTGGCCGGCCGCATGCGCCACGCCATCCTGCTGACCCCCAGCCCCGACGCACAGTGGGTCACCGACTGCACCATCACCTGGGGCGCCCGCAACCCGCCGAAAACAACCGGCAGTGAGAAGACCGAGTACGTCGAGGGCCACCCCGACCCCTACCTGTCCTACCGGCGATCGACCAAGACCCAGCGCCCCGGTGCCGCCGTGGAGGCCGACGGCGGCCGACACCTCTTCCGCGACCTCGACGTCCTCCTCAGCGACCCCGACAACCGCCCCGACGCCAAGCGCAACGCCCCCACCCGCCCCCTCGTCCTGGCCGCCTGCGACAAACTGCCCGACCACGTCCTGGACACCCTGCGCCTGCGCGTCGTCGGCGCCCAGCAGGACCGCGCCCAGAACAGGGACAGCCAGTGGTGGACCACCACCACGCCCCCGCTCCTCGCCCACAGCGCCCAGCACGACCCGGACACCGCCGAACTCGTCGAGGACGCCGTCAAGGAAGCGGACACCGCCGCCTGGCGGCTCGACCTCGCCCTCGCGGCCGCGTTCAACGACCGCCCCAAAGACAAGACCGACACCGCCAACCGCAAAGCCCGCACCGCCGTCCACTACTGGCCCCGCGCCGACGCCGCCTTCTGGCACCTCTACAACACCAGCCAACTCACCAGCGCCCAAAACCGCATGCGCCACGCCGCCCTCGACGCCTTCGATCACCTCACCACCGCCCTCACGCGCAGCCCCTCCTCGACCCGCCGAGTCGCCCAGGCCCGCGCGCTGCTCCCCCTGCCCCGCAAGGAACCCACCCCGTGACCGACCTCACCACCAGCCCGCCGGACGCGCCGCACACCCACGCCCGCCGCTTCGTCGACCGCATGGACACCCTCCTGCGCGACAACGGCGCCGCCCGGCGCGCCCTGGCCACCGGCCTACGCCCGTGGAACGGCGAGCCCCAAGGCGGCATGCACCCCTACATCGCGACCTGGCTGCCCGACGGCCTGCACCCGCAACGGGAACGCGCCTACTACACCGTCGCCGCCCTGATGACCACCACCAGCCGCGCAGGCATCGGCACGGGCATCAGCATCGGCGACGCGCTCGCACGCGCCTCCCGCACCGTGTCCGCCACCACCACCGAATCCTCCCTGCGGCGCCTGACCACCTACACCACCGCAGGCCCCTACACCCACCTGCGCGGCGCCGTCCGCCTGACCGACGCCGGCGGCGCCCTCCTGGACTGGGAACGGCTGCTGCGCGAACTCGACTCCTGGTACTTCACCGGCCGCCGCACCTGCACCCAGTGGCAACAGGACTACTACCGCACCACCCAGCCCCGCCCCACCAACACCACGAACGACAGCGAGTGAGCCATGACCACCACCATCCCCGCCACCTTCCTGGACCTGCACATCATCCAGACCATCCCCCTGGCCGCCCTCAACCGTGACGGAGACGGCAACCCCAAGTCCGTGGTGATCGGCGGCGTCACCCGCGCCAGGCTCAGCCCCCAGGCCATCAAGCGCCCCGTACGCCAGCACATCGAGAAGGCCCTCCCCGAGGAAGCCGCCGTCCGCACCCGCCGACTCGTCCACGAGATCCGCGACACCCTCCTGCGCGACCACTGGACGCCCGAGACGCCCGGCGAGCCGACCCCGGAAGAGGCGGAGCTCGCCACCTTCGCCGCCCTGGACGTCTTCGCCGCCGCCTCCGGCGGCATGAAGGTCGGCAGCGTCGAGGAAGCCGCCGAAGGCGCCAAGGCCAAGGACCCCCTCGCCACCGCCGCCCTCATCTACACCCCCGCCAGCACCGCCGCCCGCCTCGCCAACGTCGCAGCCGGCCTCAAGGCCGAGTACGAGACCGCCCTCAAGGACGCCTCCGCCAAGGGAGGGAAGCCCAAGGCCCGCGGCAAGGCCAAGAAGGACGAGCCCACCACGCTCGCCGACCCGAAGCACATGAAGGGCTGGCTCGCCGAAGCGAACGGCTCCATCGCCCTGCTCGGCCGCACCCTCATGGAGGTCGACGGAGCCGAACGCGACGCCTGCGTCCAGGTGTCCTCCGCCTTCACCACCCACGAAGCCGTCATCGAAGTCGACTTCTTCGTCGCGGTCGACGACTACGCCGCCGCCACCCCCGGCATCCCCGACGTCGGACAGATGGGCGACAGCCAGCACACCGCCGGCACCTTCTACCGCTACGCCACCATCAACCTGCAAGCCCTCATCACCGCCAACAACGGCGACACCGACCTCACCCGCCGACTCACCCACGCCTTCATCGACGGCTTCATCAACACCCTGCCCGACTCCGGCCAGACCAACGCCGCCGCATGGACCCTGCCCGACCTCGTCCACCTCGCCGCCCGCAGCGACCGGCCCGTCAACCTCTCCACCGCCTTCGACAAGCCGATCCGCGGCGGCCACACCGGCCACGCCACCCCCTCCACCGAACGCCTGGCCGCATACGCCGCAACCATCCAACGCCTCACCGCCAGCCGCGGCCTCGTCCACGCCACCCACGCCCACACCGGCACCGACAAGCTGCCCGGCCTCGGCCAAGCCACCGACAGCTACGAGCAGGCCACCGACACCATCCTCGACGCCGCCTTCGGAACCCAGCAGTGACCGACCCCGTCCTCGTCCTGCGCCTGGCCGCACCCATGCAGTCCTGGGGCGTACGCGCGGCCTTCGCCGACTACCGCGACAGCACCGATCACCCCACCCGCTCCGGCGTGCTGGGCCTGCTCGCCTGCGCCCTCGGCCACCCCCGCGGAGCCGGACCCGGCGACCTCAACCAGCTCGACCTCACCATCCGCATCGACAAACCGGGCACACCCATGGAGGACTTCCACACCATCGGCGGCCAGTCCACCACCGACGTCGTCCCCTCCGCCGACGGCGGCACGCGCCGAGGAGCCATCCTCACCCGCCGCGCCTACCTCGCCGACGCCGCCTTCACCGTCGCTCTCACCGGCCCTACCGCCGTCCTGCACAAAGCCAGCGACGCCCTTGACCAGCCCACCTACACCCCGTTCCTCGGCCGACGCGCCTGCCCGCCCACCGCCCCCTACAACCTCGGCATCCACCCAGGCGGCCCGAGCACGGCACTCGCCACCGCACCGCTGGACCGCACCGCCCCCGCAGGCAAGACCACGGTCACCGTCGACACCATCACCACTGTCACCCACGACGACCCGACCGCCACCCACACCCTCAACGACAACCCCCACGGCCGACGCCGATTCAGCCAACGCACCCTCGCCCGCACCACGTTGACCCTCCCCGCCGACCTCTGCGTCAGCAACGACGCCAGCGAACGCTACGAACGACTCCACAACTACCGCTACAACCAGACCAACTAGCCGAAAGCTCCCCGCACGCCGGGGCCGCGAAGGAACCCGATGACCAGCGCCTACCTCACCGAAATCCGCCTCAACACCCGATCCCGCGACGTCCAAGCCGACCTCAAGAACGGCGGCTACGGCTTCCACCACCGCACCGCACGCCTCACCGACACCGACACCACCAGCGGCAACTCCCGCCTCCTATGGCGACTCGACACCTTCAACAACGGCCTGCGCCTACTCGTCCAGACCACCGACAAACCCGACCCCGCCACCCTCCCCGACCACTACGGCCACACCCGCACCCTCCCCCTCGACACACACCTCGCCCGCCTCACCACCGGCCAGAAGGTCCGCTACCGCCTCGCTGCCAACTCCGTCCGCTTCGCCTTCGACGAGATCACCGGCCTGCCCCTGCCTAACCGCATCCCTTGCAAGGGCGACGAGATCACCACCTGGTGGACCCGCCGCGCCCCCGACGCCGGACTCGACATCGACACCACAGCCACCTTCCAACTCCCCACCGTCACCGGAACCCGCGAACGCAAACCCGGCTTCCGCCTCGTCCTCACCCGCTACGACGGCACCGCCACGATCACCAACCCCGACACCCTCCGCACCGCCATGCTCACCGGCATCGGGCGCGGCAAAGCCTTCGGCGCCGGCCTCCTCACCATCGCCGCTAGCCTGTAACCCAGGCGGCCAGAAGCTCCTTGACAACAGCAAAGAAACTGCAAAGCCTTAGGATCGCCTCAGGTCGGAGAGGGTCCTCCCCGCACAGCCGGGGCTGCTCCGTACGCGCCGTACAACAACACCCGCGTCACGACGTCCTCCCCGCACAGCCGGGGCTGCTCCGATGATGGGCGGGGCCACTGGCCTCAACACCGCGTCCTCCCCGCGCAGACGGGGTTGTTCCGGTGCTGCGGCCGGCATACCTCGGCGCGGGGGCGTCTTCCCTACAGTCGGGGCTGTTCCGTTCGCCCGGAACTGCTGCCCCGTGCAGCACGAATTTTCCCGCACAGCCGGGACTGCCCCGGCGAACGACATCTCGTTGACGTCGCCTCGCTGGTTCCCCGTTCAGACGGGGCTGCTCCGCTGTGGAACCGCAATCAGCTTGGGCACCACTGGTCTTCCCCGCACAGCCGGGGCTGTTCCGCGTCCTTGGCCGAGGCTTTCGGTGTAGACCCAGTCCTTCCCGCACAGCCGGGGCTGCGCCGAACTTCCCGGTCACCTGGGCGCCAGTGACCATGTCCTCCCCGTGCAGCCGGGGTTGTTCTGCTGCCGCAGCGGATCGGATGGTTTGTCGGTCTCTCCTCCCCGCGCAGCCAGTTGTTCCGCCAGCGGTCGTGGCGCCGCTGGTGATCTGGGTGTTCTCCTCGCGCAGACGGGGTTGTTTCCATGCGGTCGTAACTGATCCGCTGCATATCCAGGTCTTCCCCACGTAGACGGGGCTGCTCCGCCGTGTTACCGCACCCGGGTCGAGCTCTTTTGATCTTCCCTGCGTGGCCGGGGCTGCTCCGGAGACTAGCCGATGAACCAGCCCCAGCCGGTCGTCTTCCTCGTGCGACCGGGGCTGTTCCGATCCCGAAGATGCCTCAGGAGCCGATCAGGACGTCTTCCCCGGAGCCGGGGCTGTTCCGCCAGCCGATTCGACGAGGTACATGCCGTCGGCGTCCTCCCCGCGCAGGCGGGGCTGCTCCGATGATCGGTGACTCGGCGGCCTATGGCGGCGTCTCCGCCCCGTGCAGCCGGGGCTGTTCCGCCGGCCGATTCGACGACGTACATGCCGTCAGCGTCCTCCCGGTGCACCCGAGACTGTTCCGATCTCGCAGGTCGTCACGCTGGACCTGCGGGCGTCTTCCTTGCACCGCCAGGGCTGTTCCAGCCGCGATGGAGATGAAGAGCCTCGGTCTGTCGTCTCCCCCGCGCCGTCGGGGTTGCTCCGGTCTTGCCGGCGCCTTCCTCGTCGCCGATAAGGTTCTCCCCGCGTAGCCGGGGCTGCTCCGCGGCACCTCGACCACGCTGAGCGGGTCACCGAGTCTTCCCCGCGCAGACGGGGCTGCTCCGACGACCGAGGGGCGGTTCAACGCCTTGAAGCGGTCCTCCCCGCGCAGTTGGGGCTGTTCCGGGGTTCGAGGCCCTACTCAAGGCCGCCGCCACTTCCTCCCCGCTCAGGCAGGGTTGATCCGGACCCAGGGTTTGCCGCCGTCGACTACCGCGGCTTGTTCCCGCGCAGCCGGGACTGTTCCGACATAGCTGTCCCCGGAGCCGTCGGCCCACTCGTTTTCCCTGCGCTGGTGGGGCTGCTCCGCACGCCCGGACCTGGGCGGACTCCAGGTACAAGGTCTCCCCGCGTAGACGGGTCTGCTCCGTTGAAGGCGCTCAACGTCCTGGATGGGGCTATATCCTCCCTGCGTAGCCGGGGCTGTTCCGCCGACGACGATCTCGGTGTGGGCGCCGTTGCCGTCTTCCCCGCGCAGCCGGGGCTGTTCCGGCCGGAAACATCGGCTGGGAGGCCGCCACCGAGCCCTCCCCGCGCGACTGGGGCTGTTCCGGGCGAATACCGGGAACTGGTCGAAGCGCTGGGTCTTCCCCGCGTAGACGGGTCTGCTCCGACGTCCCGGGACACCTACCCCGACGTTGCCATGTGCTCCCCGCGCGACTGGGGCTGCTCCGCCCAACGTCGTCCAGGACCACGGCAGGGAATGTCCTCCCCGCAGCCGGGGCTGCTCCGAGGCAACCGTGCGGGCAGGTCACGTAGTTGTAGTCCTCCCCGCGCGGCCGGGGCTGCTCCGACGATGTGGGGCCAGGTCGCCGACCGCAAGACGTCCTCCCCGCGCGGCCGGGGCTGCTCCGCACCCGTCGCACGCCCGGATGTTGAGGTCGACGTCTTCCCCGCGCGGCCGGGGCTGTTCCGGGCCTGGCCCTGTACGGCGCGAAGTTGGTCCGTCCTCCCCGCGCGGCTGGGGCTGCTCCGCACCCGCTGGAGCCGCTGCCCGTCAGCCGGGCGTCCTCCCCGCGCGGTCGGGGTTGCTCCGTCTATCGCCGTCGATATCACCGCGATCGCCGAGGTCTCCCAGCGTAGTTGTGGCTATTCCGACCACCTTGCTACGGGCGCTTGTTAACGGGATGCCCTCCCCGCAAAGCCGGGACTGTTCCGTCGTACCGGCACCTTTCCAGCCAACTGGGAGGGCCTCTGAGGTGAGCTCGGATCCGTCCTTGTGATGAGATCGGAGCGGGAGATGTGGGGACTTGCCGGGGACCACGCGTCGATCACCATTGCCTCGGAAGCGTCTCTCAGCGAACGAACAGCGCGGGCTGTCTACCGTCCGACGTGCAGCGATGGATATCGCCGGGCGACTGGGGGTCAAGGGGTCGCAGGTTCAAATCCTGTCGTCCCGACTGTGAAGTCGGTTGTGAGAGCGGGTGCTTGGGAAACCAAGGACCCGCTCTTGCTGGTTTTCGGGGCTCATTTTTGGTCCCGGGTGGTCCCAAAATGGTCCCCAGGTTTGGCCGCAGGTCCGTCGCCACCCGTTGCTCCAGCGGCTGGTGTGCGGATTGTTCTTCGATCTCAAGGTTAAGTGCGAGACTCCCCCGCCGTTTTGCTGGAGCGTGGCGTGGTGGCGGCCGATTACATGGGGGCAGTTGGCCGGCCGCCGGGGCAGTGGGTGAATCATGTTGATTTAGGGGGATTTTTTAATGCGCTGAGGGGCCGTCAGG
>NZ_JBHVPD010000087.1:0-1484 GCF_042887525.1 Kitasatospora sp. NPDC057936 | reverse complement strand
GTGTTATTTTTTTCTCTAACTTTCTTTTCCCCCCCCCCCCCCCCGGGGTGGGGGGGGGGGGGGGGGGGGGCCCCCCCCCTCCCCTCCGCCCCCCCCCCCCGGCCGCGGGTCAAGTGGGTCAAACTGGTTCATATCGGGTCATTTCTAAGGCCCTTCTGGCGCCTACTGCTTGCCGTGGTGTGACTCGGGCAGCATCGGAGCGGCTTGTCTTCGGCCATTTCGAGGCGATGGCAGTTACGGCGTGTTACCAGCGCCGGGTGATCTGGCCGTCGCGTTGGAGCTTCTCGAGGTGATGGGTGAGGGCTTGGCCGGCTTCCAGGATCCGGAGCACGTCGGGGTGGAAGTAGCGCTGGGTGGTGATGAGCCGGTGGCCCGCGATTTCCTTGAGGATGTGTGGAAGGATGCCGGCGTCGGCCATCCAGGTCAGGCCGGTGTGGCGCAGGTCGTGGCGGCGCAGGTGTTCGTAGCCGAGGTCCCGGGTGACGCGTCGTCCCAGTGGGTGGCGTCGCGCAGGACTGTGGAGCTGATGCGACCGCCGCGCGGGCCGGTGTAGAGGCGGGCATCCGGGTCGCCTCGCGTCGCTTGGAGCCGCCCGATGATGAGCGGGCGCAAATGGTTCGACGATCGGGATGAGGCGGGCGACCCTACCCTTGGTGTGCTTGTCGACCAGGCCGCGGGGAGCTGGGGGTCTGTCGGCGGTAGGTCAGGAGCCACTTGTCGGTATCGACGTCGCGGCCTGGACTCCGGAGACCTCGCCGATCCGTGTGGCAGCGCAGGCGCTGCGGACGACGACATCACCCCATCCGCGATAGCGGTTGTATGAGGCCGTGACCAGGGCATCGGCGATTTCGGTGAGTGCGTCCCAGTCGCGCAGGGCGAGGGAGCGGGGATCCCGCAGTTCGTCTTCGACCTGCTGGTATTCGCACTGCCAGCCGGTGATGTGGGCGGGGTTGCGTTCGAGGATGCCGTCTACGATGGCCTGCTCGAAGAGGCGGGAGAGCATGGCGAGGGTGTTCTTGATGGTGGAGCGGCTGCAGCCATCGGCGATCCAGCCGAAAACTGCCGCAGTGATGAGGGCGGTGGTGATCAGGCGGCGGGGGAGTCGCCCGAGCTCGGGCTCGATCCGCAGGTGCCAGCCGGCGAGGTATGGGGCGTGCGTGGTGGCTTCCAGGCCGGTCAGGATGACCGGGAGGCGGAGGTTGACGTAGTCACCCAACGGCATGGAGGCCAGAGACGGGAGGACAGGGCTGCCGGTGGCGTCAGCCAGGATGGTCAGCCATTGGGTGACCAGTGTCGGGTCGAGCTCATTGTGGACAGCCCCTGCCAGGAAGCTGGCCTAGGGCGTTTCTTTCCGATCATCGGATCGTTGGTCTGGTCGTGCCGTTGACTGACGCGCAGTGGGCGCGGATAGAGCCGTTGTTGCCGGACCGGACGCCGAAGCGGGGCGGTCGTTGGCGTGATCATCGGGAGGTGATCGACGCGAT
>NZ_JBHVPD010000086.1:0-46630 GCF_042887525.1 Kitasatospora sp. NPDC057936 | reverse complement strand
CCGCGGCGGCCGCGCAGGCAGCCCCGTCGGGAGCCACGGCCTCGGCGGCGTCGGCTGTACCGGCACCGGCGGCCCCGGCGTGGGGACCTCCGGATCCGCCACCGGCGGCAGCGGCACGCTGACCGGCGGGGCCGCCACCACCTCCATCACCACCACCGGCGGCGCCGGTGTCGGTTCCGGCTCCGGCGCCGGCGCCGGCCCTACCACCGTCAGCGGTGACGGGGGCAACGGCGTCGGAGGCATCGGTGACGGCGGTGCCGCCACGGGCGGCACCGGGAGGGTGACCGGCGGCCCCGCCACCACCTCCATCACCGCCACCGGCGCGGTCGGCGCGAGCTGCAGCAGCCTGATCACCCTGGGCAAGGGCGGCGACGGCGGAGCCGGCAGCACCGGCAAGGGCACCATCGCCGCCGGCCAGGCCCCGGCCGGAGTCACGATCACGGTAAACGGCGGCAACGGCGGCGCCTGCCTGACCCTGCTGGGCGCGGCCTCGGGCACCGGCGGGGCCGGCAACGCCGGCACCATCACCGGCAGTACCGCCAACGCCACCACCTTCAGCGTTCAGGGCGGCGACGCGGGCGCCATCAGCATCCCGGGAAGCCTGCTCACCGCCACCGGCGGCATCGGCAATTCCGGCACCATCACCGGCGGCAGCGGCAACGACACCCTCACCGCCACCGGCGGCTCCCGCCTCGCCCTCGGCCTGCCGGTGCGCTCCGACGCCAACACCGGCTCCATCAACCTCGACGGTGGAACCAACTCCTGCACCCTCGCCCTGCCCGCCGGCCCCGGAACCACGAGCGGCTGCTGAAAGCATCGCCCACCCCAGGCACCAGTGGGCGGTGTGCATCGTGAAGTTGCAGGTCACGGGCCCGGTGTGCGTTGATGACACCGGGCCCGTGCCAGCCGCGGGTGGACGACTCCGGCGGAGATCACCCGTCAGCGGCGGAACAGGCCGCGCCGCTTTGCCGGGGGTGGCGGTGGCGGGTCGAGGAGGGCCTCGACCGCGTGGAGGAAGGGGCGGGCCTCGGCGGTCATGCCGGTCCGGTGCAGACGGTGGCGTCCTTCCCCCTCCCACTCGCCCAGCACCGCCCCGCGCTCGCCCGTGATCGGGTCGACCGCGTACTCCAGGGTGAAGGTCCGCAACGCGGACCCGTCGCTCGGCCAGGCCAGCACCACCGCGAAGGCTTCCGTCGCCGCCCGCGGCACCGGCAGGGCGACGAGGAGCATGCGGTGCCGCCCGCCCCGGACGAAACCGCCCCGGAGGCCGTCGGGCTCCAGCCGGTGCTCGACGGGCAGGCTCGCGCCGTACTCCTCCCAGAGCCGTCGCAGCTCGGTGTCGAGCCGCTCCCCCGGTACCGAGCCCAGCTCCGGGAGCGAGGGCAGCAGGCGGTGCGCGAAGCGGTAGTGGTGCGGACGCGGCGCGGGCAGGTCCCCTCCCCCGCCGGCCAGCCGGGTGACCGCGGCGATCACCTCGTCCACGTGCACGAGGTCCAGCAGACCGCCCTCGCCCACCTCGGTGAGCGGCGTCAGCTCTCCGCCGCGCCACCAGTAGGTGTGCCGGGACAGCGGCGCGGCGGACGCGTCGCACTCCCGGGCGGCCGTCTCGATCAGGACCTGCAGCACATCCGGTACTTCGACGTCGAACGGCGCGAACAGCAACCGGAACGGCGTCGGGAACGCCACCACCGCGCCGTCCGGCGGCAGGTCCCGCCCGGTGACCGCACGGTAGAGCGCGTCCAGGACGAGCACCCGGCTCCCCGTCAGCGCCGAGCCCCCGGTGACGACGTGAAGGCTGCCGCCCTGCCCGGTCGGCCGGACCTCGTGCCGCTCGACGGGCAGCCGGGCGAGCCGCGCCCGTGCGTCCACGCGCAACCGCGACGCGTCCCCGAGTTCGGCGACGGCCTCCGACGTCAGCACCTGCCAGCCGACGGGCGACTCCAGCGCGAGTAACTCCAGTACCCCGGGCGCGATTTCGAGCGCGTGCGGGAGCCGCGCGGGATCGACCAGCGTGGTGGCGTCCAGGAGCACCGGGTAGAGCCGGGCGGCCGTCTCCTCCGGGGAGCCCGCGTCGCCCGCCATCGGCCCCTGGACGGCGACGACAAGTTCGAGGACGTGGGCCCGGACCAGTTCCGCCAGCGGAACGTCCGGCCGCCGTTCCACCAGCTCCAGCAGCCCGCCGAGCCCGTAGTCGCGCCCGTGAAGGTCCCGGGCCACCTCCCCGTGCAGGGTGACCTCGTTCCCGAACTCCGCGAACGCCGCCCGCACGTGCGCGGCCAGCTCCGGCTCCAACTCGCGCTGCCCCATCGTCCCCTCCCGGCTCCCGGTCCGCCCCGTCCGACCGAAGACGTGACCGGTGTCCCACCCGGTTGCCACGACCGGGACGATGTCCGGATCCCGCCGTCCGCGCGGCATCACGGCGCTCGCGGCGATTCCAGTCCAGACCGGTCCAGAGCTGAGCCGTACTGCCGTCCGCTACCCCCGGTCGACGGTGGCGGCGAGCAGCGCCAGGCGCTCGGCGTCACGGCTGCCGGGCTCCGCGGTGCCGACCAGCAAGTACTGTCCGGACGCGTCCTGCACGTCGAACGTCTGGTAGGCGAGGGTGAGCCGTCCCACGCGCGGATGCTGGAAGGTCTTGCTCCTGCTCCCGAGTCGGCCGACGTCCTGCCGGCTCCACAGGGCCGCGAACTCCTCGCTCTCCGCACGGAGTTCGTCGACCAGGGCGACCGTGCGCGGGTCGTGCCGGTCGTGCCCGTAGGCCAGCCGCAGCGCGGCGACGGTGTCGCGGGCCACGGTGGGCCAGTCGACGAACAGCTCCCGGGCCGCCGGATCGCGGAACAGGGAACGGACCATGCCGCGCCGGTCCGCGAGCGGGGAGAGCAACGCGTCCGCGAGGGGGTTCGCGGCGAGGACGTCCAGCCGGCGGTCGACCACGTAGGCCACGGCCGACGGGAACGCGTCCATCAGGCGCAGCAGCTCCGGTGCGACCAGCTCCTCGTCCGGGGCGTGGGCCTGGGTGCCCGGCACGAGCCCGGCCAGGCGGTAGGCGTGCCACCAGGCATCGGCATCGAGCTTGAGGGCCCGCGCGAGGGCGTCGACGACCTGCCCCGAGGGATGCCGCTCGCGTCCCTGCTCCAGCCGCGTGTAGTAGTCGGCGCTGACTCCCGCCAGGACGGCGACCTCCTCGCGCCGCAGCCCGCTCACCCGACGGCCCGCGGAACTCGGCAGCCCCACGTCGGCCGGGCCGACCCTCGAACGGCGCGCCAGCAGGAAATCCCCCAGGTCAGAGCGGCTCATGCCAGGGATCGTACGCCGACCCTTCCTGGGAGTGGCGCACCCAGGAAGACCCGTCCTGCCGCATGGGCGCGATCGGATGGCGACACGCACACATGTCACGGGAAGGCGGCATGAGAACCCGAGCTGCCGACGGCTGCCTTCGGGAAATCAACCGAAGCAGGCTTAAGAGCCGCTTACGGTGACAGATATTGACGTGTTCGCGCCCCGGCGGGAGGGTGGCGGGCAGGCGGCGCCGTCCGGGTCGCCGCCCGTCCCCCACCCCCCGGAGTCCCCGTGATCACTCGTCGGACCATGCTCGGCGCCTCCGTCGCGGCCCTGGCCACGCCCGCGCTGTTCGCCCTGTCGCAGCGCGCCGACGGCACCACCACCCCGCAGCGGCTCGACGTCGATCTGGTCAACACCGTGCCGTCCCAGCCGGTTTACGCCTACGTCCTCGGTCTCGACCCCGCCCAGGGCAACAGCTGGGCCTTCCTGCGCTCCGACGGCAGCACGCTCTACCACCCGCCCTCCCCCACCGCCCCGGGCGCGCCGCTCGGGGCCGACTGCGCCATCGCGCTGGGCGCATCCGGTGGCACTCCGCGGCGGATCAGCCTGCCGTACCTCTCCAGCGGGCGGATCTACTTCTCCATCGGCCGCGAGCTCACCTTCCTGATCAACCCGGGCCCGGGCATCGCGCTGCCCTCGGTGAGCAACCCCACCGATCCCAACATCGCCACCGCCTACGGCTTCTCCGAATTCACCTACGGGCCCGACCAGTTGTACGCCAACATCAGCTACGTCGACTTCGCCGCCGTCCCGATCGCCTTCGACCTGACCGCCGGCGACGGACGGCAGAGCGTCAGCGGCCTGCCCGTCGGCGGCCTGGAGTCCGCCGCGGCCGCGCTGCGCACGCAGGCCACCGCCGACGGCGGCGACTGGTCCCGGCTGATCGTCCCGGACCCCGCCGGCCGGACCCTGCGCATCCTCAGCCCCAACACCGCGATCAGCAGCGACCCGTCACTGTTCAACGGCTACCTGGACGACTACCTCTCCGCCGTGTGGCAGAAGTACCAGAGCACCGACCTCGTGGTCGACACCCAGTCCGGCTGGGGCACCGTCACCGGCCGGGTCCGCGACGGCGTCCTCACCTTCCCCGGTGCCGGCGGCTTCACCAGGCCCTCCACCGCCGCCGTCTTCAACTGCAGCTCGGCGCCGTTCACCACCGGCAACGACCTCATGGGCAACCTGAGCGCACGGCTCGCCGCCGCGCTCAACCGCACTACCCTGCTGGACGATCCGCATCAGCCCGACGGCGAGAACCCGGCCGCCTTCTACTCCGCCGCGCGCACCAACCACTACGCCCGTATCCTCCACGCGACCAACCCGGACCACCTCGGCTACGCGTTCCCCTACGACGACGTCCACCCGGGCGGCGTGGACTTCGAGGGCAAGGTGCAGTCGGCGAACCCGACCCTGCTGTCCGTCACCGTCGGCGGCACCCGGACCCCGCCCGGCCCAGGGCCGTCGCCGTCGCCGTCGCCGTCGCCCCAACCCGGCGGCGGGACCAGCGCGTTCGGCACCATCCGGGCCGAGTCCTACAGCGCGCAGTCCGGCACCGCGCTGGAGCCCTGTGCCGACACCGGCGGCGGCCATGACGTCGGCTGGATCGCGAACGGCGACTGGCTCGCCTACGCGGGCGTCGACTTCGGCGGCTCCGGCACGACCCGCTTCCTCGCCCGGGTCGCCTCCGGCGCCGCCCCCGGCATCAGCGGGCTGGTCCAGGTCCGGCTGGACAGCCCGACCGCCGCACCGGTCGGCAGCTTCGCAATCGCCGACACCGGCGGCTGGCAGGCCTGGCGGACGGTGCCCGCCGACATCACCCGGACCACCGGCACGCACACCGTCTACCTCACCTTCGCCAGCGGCCAGGGCGCCGACTTCGTCAACGTCAACTGGTTCACGTTCGGCTAGCCGACACGCTGTGACCGCCAGGTGCAGCACGGATCCGGACTGCACGGGCAGCCCGGCCGCCCGCGGCGGTCGTCAGACGCAGAGCACCTCGACGCCCTGGGCGGCGATCTGCTCGACCACCTCGTCGGGTGCGTCGCCGTCGGTGACCAGTACCGCGATGTCGCCGATCGCGCAGACCTTGGCGAAGGCGCGCCGGCCGAGCTTGGTGGAGTCGGCGACGACGATCACCTTGGCGGCCCGCTCCGTCATGGCGCGGTTCGTACTGGCCTCCCCCTCGTCGTGGGTGGCCGCGCCGAAGGCGGGGTCGATCGCGTCCACGCCGAGGATCATGCAGTCCATCGAGAGGCCCTGGAGCACGAGGGTGGCCAAGGGGCCGGTCGCCTCGTAGGAGTTGGACCGGATGACGCCCCCGGTGATGACCGTCTTCACGTACGGGCGCACCGCCAGCTCGTTGGCGATGTTGATGGCGTTCGTGACGACGGTCAGCGCCGGCCCCTCGGTGTGCTCGGCGAGGTCCGCCCGGACGGCCAGCTCGCGGGCGACCTCCGAGGTCGTCGTCCCGCCGTTGAGGCCGACGACCGCGCCGGGCGGCACGAGCCCGGCGGCCGCCCGCGCGATGCGGTGCTTCTCGTCGGCCTGCCGCGCGGTCTTGTAGCGCAGCGGCAGGTCGTAGGCGACCCCGCCCAGGACCGCGCCGCCGCGCGTGCGGGTCAGCAGCTGCTGCCGGGCCAGCTCCTCCATGTCACGGCGGACCGTGGCCGTGGAGACCCCCAGGAGCTCGGCGGCCTCGACGACGTCGATCCGGCCCTTGTCGCCCAGGATTTCGAGCAGTCGCGTCCACCGGTCGTGCATGCCCACTCCACTTTCCACTGTCTGCGCCGTCACCAAGCGTATATCGCGCGTGGATCATGCGGGACCGGCCGAGGAGGTCTCCCCGTCCGTTTCGCTACTTGACCGAGCCGGCGGTGAGGCCCGCGACGACGTGGCGTTCGATGAAGGCGAAGAGGATGACGACGGGAACGATCGCGACGAGTGACGCGGCGAACACCTGGTTCCACTGCACGCTGTAGGCGCCGATCATGTTGTCGATCCCGACGGTGAGGGGCTGGCGCTCGGGCGTGGTGGTGAGGGTGAGCCCCATGACGAACTCGTTCCAGGCCGAGATGAACGTGAAGATCACGGCGGTGACGACGCCGGGCAGGGCCAGCGGCAGGGTGACCCGGAAGAACGCGCCGATCCGGCTGCTGCCGTCGATCTGGGCGGCCTCCTCCAGTTCCACCGGGATGGAGGCGATGTACGCGCTGAGGATCCAGATCGCGAACGCCAGGTTGAAGGCGGCGTTGGCGAGCACCAGCACCCCCACGCTGTCGAGGAGGCCGAGGGTGTGGAACTCCCGGTAGAGGCCGACCTGGAGCGCGGTGGGCTGGAACATCTGGGTGATCAGGACGAGGAGCAGGAACGCCTTGCGGCCGCGGAAGCGGACCCGGGCGGTGTGGTGCGCGGCGGGCAGGGCGACCAGCAGCACGAGCAGGGTGGAGCCACCGGCGACGAGGAGGGTGGTGCGGAGGTTGCCGCCGAGGGTGGTGTCGGTCCAGACCCTCGTGAAGGAGGAGAGGTCGAAGCTGGTCGGCAGGTAGGCGTTGTCGCGCAGTTGGCCCGCGGGCCGGGTGGCCGTGACGAGCATCTCCAGGTAGGGCAGGAGGAAGAGGGCCGCGAGTGCCCAGGCGGTGGCGGCGTAGAGGGCGGTCCGGGCGGTCGGGCGGCGGGCGGGCGACCGGGGCGGGCGGTTCATCGGTTCTCCTGCTCGTTCCAGCGGCTGACCTTGAGGAAGAGCAGCACCATGACGATGACGGCGGCGAAGTTGACGACGGACATGGCGGCGGATTCGGCGACGTCGTAGCCGCGCAGCATGTACATGAACACGGTGGTGGTGGCGGTGTCGGCGTTGGGTCCGCCCTGGGTCATGCCCCAGATGACGGGGAAGGAGTTGAAGACGTTGATGAGGTTGACGACGAGGGCGACGAGGAAGGCGGGGCGCAGCAGGGGCAGGGTGACGAGCCGGTAGGTCTGGCGGCGGGTGGCGCCGTCGACGCGGGCGGCTTCGTAGACCTCGGTGGGGATGGTCTGGAGACCGGCGAGGAGGGTGTAGGTGGTGAAGGGGAGGGAGACGAAGACCGCGACGGCGATGAGCCAGGGTTTGGCGTGGGTGGCGTCGCCGAGCCAGGCTTGGGGGCGGTCGATGAGGCCAAGGTCGAGCAGGAGGCGGTTGAGGACGCCGGCGACCTGGTCGAGCATCCAGCGGAAGCCGATCGCGGTCATGAGGACGGAGGCGGCCCAGGGGGCGATGAGGGCCCAGCGGGTGATCCGTCGGCCGGGGAATTCCTGGTTGAACAGCTGGGCGAGGGCGAGCGAGAGCAGCATGGTCAGGCCGACGACGGCGACCGTCCACAGCACCGTCCAGCCGAGGACCTCGGGCAGGCGCGGGTCGGCGAACAGCTTGCGGTACTTGACCAGGCCGGCCGCGCCGTGGTCGGTGCCGGTGGTGTCGATGCGCCGCAGCGAGGTGCGGACCATCTCCACCACCGGCCAGACGACCACGGCGAGGATCAGCAGGACGGCGGGCGCGATCCACGGCAGTGGACCGAGGCGGTCCAGGAGGCGCAGGGGCCGGTGGGCCCGGCGGGCCGTGCGGCCCGCCGGGACGGCGGTGGTGGCGGGGCGGGACACGGGGGATTCCTGTCTGTGGCTCGGCCGACGGCTCACTGACCGGCTCACTGGCCGGCCTGCTGGGCGGCCTGCTGCAACGCGCCGAGCGTCTTCTTCGGGTCACTGACGGCGGTGCCGATCTGGGTCTTGACCTGGGAGGAGACCGCGGGCCAGGTCGGGTCGCTCAGCGGGTAGAAGCTCGCGGTGGGCAGGGCCTGCAGGAACGGCAGCAGGTCCTTCTCGTCCGGGTCGCCCTGCAGGGCCGCCGACGCGGATTGGGTGACCGGCAGCAGGTTGTACTCCTTGGCGAACTTCACCACGTTGTCCTTGCCGTAGGCGAAGTCGAGGAACGCCTTGACCTGGTCCTTGTGGCCGCGCTTCTTGAAGGCCATCATCCAGTCGCCGACGCCGAGGGTGGCCTTGGTGGCGCCGTCCTTGCTCGGCATCGCCGTCCAGCCGACGTCCATGCCCTTCAGGTCCGCGAGCTGCCCCGGGAAGCCGTTGAGCATGCCGACCTTGCCGGAGGCGAAGTCCTTGGTGAGGTCGGTGCGGTTGACGGCCGCCGGGCTCTGCTCGGTCAGGCCCGCGTCGACCCAGGACTTCAGCTGCGCGAAGGTGTCGAGGTTGGCGGGCGAGTCGATGGCGTAGTGCCCGTCCTGCCCTTGGTAGCCGCCGTGGTTCTCCAGCATCCAGATGAACGACTCGCCCTGCGCCTCCTCCTTGCCGAGGGGCACGCCCAGCGGGATCTCGACTCCCGCCTTCTTGAGCGCGGTGGCGGCGGCGGTGACGTCCGCCCACGTCCTCGGGGGCTTGGCCGGGTCGAGGCCGGCCTTGCGGAAGAGGGCGTTGTTGACCAGGAACAGCCGGGTACTGGCGACGAACGGGATGCCGTACTGGGTGCCGTCCTGCTCGCCCGCCCGGGCCATCGCGGGGACGAAGTCGATCGCGGTGTTCCCGGAGAGCACCTCCTGGGCCGGGTAGAGCAGGCCGTCCTTGGCGAAGTCCGCGTAGCCGCCGGTCTGCAGGAGGTCCGGCTGGTTGCCGTTCTGCACCATCGTCTTGACCTGGGCGTCCAGGTCGTTCCAGTTGATCACCTGCAGGTCGACCTTGATCTTCGGGTTCTGCTGCTCGAAGGCCGAGATCACGCCCTGCCAGTAGGCCTGGCCGGGGTTCTGTCCGTTGGAGCCGTAGTCCGCCGCGACGAACTTGATCGTCGTGGTGCCGTCGGCCGAGGGCCCGGAGCCGTCGGAGCCGGAGCCGCAGGCCGACAGCGTGAGCGCGGCGGCCAGACAGACGGCGGGGAGGACGAGGACGCGCGGGTTCATGGGGGACCGCCTTTGCGGGGAGGAGGGGGTCGCGAGCCGGCCATGCGCCGCCATGCTCATTGATGAGCGAAGCAGGCAGATATGCGCACGCTTGAACATTCTCGCGAGGAGAGTGTGCAACGCCGACACCCCCGCAGGCCAGTCGGCGTTACCGAAGTGTTGCCGGAAGATTCGGTCGACAGGACTCCGCGCCGATGCCTTGACTCATGCGCACCGCAGCCTCGAAGCTGTCGCGCACACGCTCGAAGATGCCCACTCGACGTGGATTTAGAGCAACTCTGCTCATTCGACTCCAACCCGCCGTGGAAGGATTCCCCATGACCAGACGCCCCCTCCGGGCCGCGTCCGTCCTGCTGTGCACGACGCTGATCGTCACCGGCTCCGCCCTCACCGTGACCCCGGCCGCCGCCGACGACGGCGTGACCGCCCCGGTCGCCAACTACTCGGCCGCGGCCACCCCGCAAGAACCGATCGCCGCCACCCCGCCGATGGGCTTCAACAACTGGGCCCGCGCCACCTGCACTCCCCAGGCGCCGCTCGACGGCTCGCCGCGGCTCGGCTACTCCTTCCAGCAGTACATGGAGGACAACGCCAAGGGCCTGTCCGACGCCGGCCTGATCGCCGCCGGGTACAAGACCGTCACGGTCGACGACTGCTGGATGTACCGCAACGGCTCCGGCTACCTGCACGGCGCGGCCAACTGGGGCTCGCGCACGGACGTTCGCGACACCACCCAGCAGCCCGGCTTCGACGACGAGCTGACCGCCTACGGCGACTACCTGCACGGCCTGGGAGCCAGGTTCGGCATCTACGAGACCTCCGGCACCCACACCTGCTCGACCGTCGCACCGACCTCGCCCAACCTGCCCAACGGCAGCGAGCACTACGAGCAGAACGACGCCGGCTCCTTCGTCTCCTGGGGAGTCGACACGCTCAAGTACGACAACTGCGGGCAGCAGGAGCCGATGCGGACGCTCGACAGCCGCATGGCGGGCGACCTCGCCACCGCCGTCACCGCCGCCAACAACGCCGGCACCCCCACGCCGAACGTCACGTTCAACATCTCGGCCCCCGCCGCCTACGGCAACGGACCCACCAAGTCCGACGCCATGACCTGGGTGCGCGGCCTCGGCCAGCTCTGGCGGGTCGGCCCGGACATCTTCAACGACTACGACAACGGCGCCACCGACCCGTGGAACCAGCCGCTCGGCGTGCAGTCCTCGTACAACTTCGGCGCCTACCAGAGCTTCGACAACTCCCTGGAGCTCAGCCGCTACCAGGGGCCCGGCGACTGGAACGACGCCGACATGCTGCTCATCGGCGACAACGGCATGACCACGGCCGAGGAGCGCAGCCAGATGTCGCTGTTCTCCGCGCTCGCCGCGCCGCTCGTCATCTCCACCGACGCCCGCAAGTTCTCCCCGTCGTACATCTCCGCGCACCCGGCGGAGGCGGCGCACCTCAACGCGTCGGTCGGCATCCTGGGCAACTCCGAGGTCATCGCCGTCGACCAGGACCCGCTGGGCGCCGGCGGCCAGCGGGTGGTCGGCGGCGCTGCCAACGCGGACGGCACCCCCGCCGCGAGCAGCGGCATCGACGTCGTGGTGAAGCCGCTCGCCGACGGCAGCCGCGCCGTAGTGGTGCTCAACAAGGGTGCTTCCGCCGCGAATTACACCCTCGACCTGCACGCGATCGGCTTCGACGCCACCGGCGGCTACACCGTCCGGGACCTGTGGGCGCACACCACCGCGACGTCGGCAGGCACCGTCGGCCTCACCGTGGCCCCGCACGACAGCGCCATGCTGAGGATCACCCCGCCGAGCGGCAGCGGCGCCACACCGCGCGGCCAGATCACCGCCTCCCGCGACAGCTGGGGCAAGGCCTCGCTCTGCCTGGACAACTACCAGTCCCGGACCGCCGACACCGCCGTCGACGTGTACCCGTGCTCCGGCACGTCCAACCAGCAGTGGCAGCGCGACACCGACGGCTCCGTCCGGCTGCTCCAGGGCGGCGGCGCCGACCTGTGCCTCACCGCGCAGAGTTCGACCGGCGCCGGGGTGGTCAACGGACAGCAGGGCCAGTGGGTCGGCGTCGCCCCCTGCGGCTCCGCCCCGGGCTACCAGAGCTGGACGTACGACCGCGACGGGAACCTGAAGCTCGCCGGCACGAACCTGTGCCTGGACGTCTACCGCGGCACCACCACCACGGCGGGAACCCCGGTCGACGTCTACACCTGCGGCGCCGCACCCGGCGCGATCCAGACCAACCAGACCTGGGCCGCGCCCTTCGACACCCCGCCCGGCGCCTGACGTCGGGCTGAGCGGCCCGGGGCGGGTGGCGCGGCCTCGACATCGGCAACCCGTCCACCCCCGTATCCATCCGCCCCGGGCCACTTCCTCTGCTGCAATGTTCTGCGCACTGTTGCGCACTTCTGCTCATTTTCACTATCTTCAGAGCATCACCGCGCAGGCGTCGCCGCTCCGCCGCGCCTCTTCCCCTATGCAGGAGCCCTCCATGACCCACGTCTCCGACGAGATAGCCAGCCAGCCGAGCACCTGGCGCCGCGCCCTGGACCTCACCCCCGGCGGGCTGCCCGAGCCCGGCGAACGGGTCGCCGTCCTCGGCTGCGGCACCTCGCTGTACATCGCGCAGGCCTACGCCGCACTGCGCGAAGCCGCCGGTCAGGGCGAGACCGACGCCTTCGCCGCCTCCGAGTTCCCGGCCGGCCGCCGCTACGACCGGGTGCTCGCCATCAGCCGCTCCGGCACCACGACCGAGGTCCTCGCCGCCCTGCGGCAGGCCGCCGACGTCGGCACGCCCACGGTCGCGATCACCGGCGACACCGCGACCGCGATCAGCGCGGCCGCCGGCACCGTGATCGACCTGGGCTTCGCCGACGAGAAGTCGGTCGTGCAGACCCGGTTCGCCACCACGGCGCTCGTCCTGCTGCGCGCCCACCTCGGCCTCGTCCCCAGCGACCTGCCCGAGCAGGCCGAGCGCGCCCTCCTCACCCCGCTGCCCCAAGGGGCCGTGGCGGCGCGCCAGTTCACCTTCCTCGGCGCCGGCTGGACGGTCGGCCTGGCCAACGAGGCGGCGCTCAAGCTGCGCGAGGCCTCCGGGTCGTGGACGGAGTCCTACCCGGCGATGGAGTACCGGCACGGCCCGGTCAGCGTCACCGAACCCGGCAGCGTGGTGTGGTTCTTCGGCCCGCCGCCGGCCGGACTGCTCGACGAGGTGCGGGCCATCGGCGCGCTCGCCTCCGTCTCCGACCTCGACCCGCTCGCCGACCTGATCCGCGCCCAGCGCCTCGCCGTCGAGCTGGCGCACGGCCGCGGCCTCGACCCCGACCAGCCGCGCAACCTCACCCGCTCCGTCGTCCTGACCGCCCCGGCCGGGCCGGGTTCCTCCGGGCCGGAGGGCACGGCATGACGGTCATCGCCCTCGACGTCGGCGGCACCCAGATCAAGGCCGGCGCCATGGCCGACGACGGCACCCTCGTCCACACCGAACGCCGTCCCACCCTCGCCGAACGCGGCCCGGACGCCGTCGTCGACACCGTCCTCGGGTTCGCCGCCGACCTCGCCCGCACGTTCACGCCGTCCGCCGTCGGCATCGCGGTCCCGGGCATCGTCGACGAGACGACGGGCACGGCGGTGTTCGCGGGCAACCTCGGCTGGCAGCACGTCCCCGTCCGGAGCTGGCTCACGGAGGAACTCGGCCTTCCGGTGGCCTTCGGGCACGACGTCCGCGCCGGCGGGCTCGCCGAGGCCAGGCTCGGCGCCGGCCGCGGCTGCCGCTCCTTCCTGTTCGTCCCGGTCGGCACCGGCGTCGCCGCCGCCGTCATGCTCGACGGCCGGGCCCTGGCCGGCCGGCACAGCGGCGCCGGCGAACTCGGCCACCTGCGCGTGCGGCCCGACGGGGAGCCCTGTCCCTGCGGCGGCCGCGGCTGCCTGGAGACCGTCGCCTCGGCCGCCGCCATCGCCCGCCGCTACGGCCGGGCCACCGGGGAGACCGGCCTCGGCGCCAAGGAGGTCCAGCAACGGGCCGCCGACGGTGACGACGTCGCGGCCGGGATCTGGCAGGACGCCGTCGAGGCGCTCGCCGACGGCCTCGCCGCCGCCGTCACCCTGCTCGACCCCGAACGGATCGTCATCGGCGGTGGTCTGGCCCAGGCCGGGGCCTCGTACTTCGACCCGCTGCGCAGCGCGCTCGCCGACCGGCTGACCTTCCAGGGCATGCCGCGGATCGTCCCCGCGCGGCTCGGCCACCAGGCCGGGTGCCTGGGCGCCGCCCTGCTCGCCCGGGACCTCCCGGGCGTCCGGGTGCCGGCCCCGCTCCGGAGGGCCGACCGGTGATCCTGACCGTCACGCTCAACACCGCCCTCGACCTCACCTACCGCCTCGACCGGCTGCGGCCCCAGGCCGACAACCGGGTCCGCGAGGCGGCCGCCCGCGCCGGCGGCAAGGGCGTCAACGTCTCCCGCGTCCTGCACGCCCTCGGCCACGAGACGGTCGTCACCGGCCTGGCCGGCGGGCCGAGCGGCGACGCCGTCCGCGCCGATCTCGCGGCGGCCGGGCTCACCGACGCACTCGTCCCGATCGCGGGCGAGACCCGCCGCACCGTCGCGGTCGTCGAGGACCACCTCGGCGACTCCACCATCCTGCTGGAGCCGGGCCCGGTGGTCACCGGCGCCGAGTGGAGCGCCTTCCTCGGCCGGTACGACCGCCTGCTCCCCCGCGCCCGTGCGGTCGTCCTCTCCGGCAGTCTCCCCGGCGGCCTGCCCGACGACGCCTACGCCGTGCTGATCCGCCTCGCCCACGGCCACGGCGTGCCCGCCGTCCTCGACGCGAGCGGCGACGCCCTGCACGCCGGCGTCGAGGCCGCACCCGCGATCGTCAAACCGAACGCCGCCGAACTCCGGGCCGCCAGCGGCACCGCCGACCCGCGCGCCGGCGCCGCGGCGCTACGGGCCGCCGGTGCCCGGGCGGTGGTGGCCTCGCTCGGTCCCGACGGCCTGATCGCCGTGACCCCACAAGGGAGTTGGCGGGCCAGGCCGCCGCGCGCACTCGCCGGCAACCCCACCGGTGCGGGCGACGCGGCCGTGGCCGCGCTGGCGCTCGGGCTGGTCTCGCACACGCCGTGGCCGCTGCGGCTCACCCGCGCGGTGGCCCTGTCCGCGGCCGCCGTCGCCGCGCCGCTGGCCGGGGACTTCGACCCCGCGGTCCACCGCCGCCTACTTCAGGAGGTGACCGCCGAGCCGCTCACCGAAGCGTCAACTGCTGCTCCTCCAGAGGCCGTTCAACCAGATTCCGCTCAAGCACCCACCGCTCGCGAAGGAGAGTCCCGATGCCACTGACGGGTACCGGAGAGATCGTCACCGCCGCCGGCACCGGTCGCGGTGTCGGGGCGTTCAACGTCATCCAGCTCGAACACGCCCAGGCCATCGTCGCCGGCGCCGAGGCCGCCGGGTCGCCGGTCGTCCTGCAGATCAGCGAGAACGCCGTCCGCTACCACGGCGGCCTGGCCCCGGTCGGCCGGGCCGTCCTGGCCGTCGCCGCGGCGGCCGCCGTGCCGACGGCGGTCCACCTCGACCACGCGACCTCCGCCGAACTCGTGCGAGAGGCAGTCGAGTTGGGCTTCTCCTCGGTCATGTTCGACGCCTCCGTCCTGGACTACGCCGACAACGTGCGGGCCACCGCCGAGGTGGTCGCCCACTGCCACGCGGCGGGGGTCTGGGTCGAGGCGGAGCTCGGCGAGGTCGGCGGCAAGGACGGCGTGCACGCCCCCGGCGCGCGGACCGACCCCGCCGAGGCCGCCGCGTTCGTCACCGCCACCGGTGTGGACGCCCTGGCCGTCGCGGTCGGCACCTCGCACGCCATGCTCACCCGCGACGCGGCGCTGGACTTCGAACTGATCTCCGCACTCCGGGAGGCCGTGCCCGTCCCCCTGGTCCTGCACGGTTCCTCCGGCGTGGCCGACGACCACCTCGCCACCGCCGTGCGGCACGGCATGACCAAGATCAATATCGCCACCCACCTCAACCAGGTGTTCACCACCGCCGTCCGCGAGGTGCTCGCCGCCGACGAGCGGCTGGTCGACACCCGGCGCTACCTCGGAGCCGGCCGCTCCGCGATGGCCGAGGAGGTCACCCGCCTGCTGGGGGTCCTGAACACGGCGCCCCGCGGCCTGTCCGTGAGCTCGCTCTGAGGAGGTCCACCCGAGCGAGGAGATCCACCCGAGCCCGCTCCGGCCGTGACACGGCCCGGAGCGCGCTCCCCGGCCGAGCGATCGAAAACATTGCCTCGCTAGGTTTTTAGTTTTACCGTGGCAGGGACGCAGCGGCTCCCCCACCCGCTCGCCCCGCCGCCGCCGACGCACCGTGTACGACTCCAGCCCGCCGCGCCGGCCGACGGACCCCTGCCCCCGTGAAGGACGTCCCGCCATGTTCGCCTGCGGCTCCGGTCTGCCCCTCCCGTCCGACTTCCTCTTCGGCGCCTCCACCTCGGCCCACCCGACCGAAGGCGGCAACACCGCCAGCGACTGGTGGCACCTGGAACACGGCGATGCCGCCCCGGTCCCCGAACCCAGCGGCGACGCCGCCGACAGCTACCACCGCTGGCCCGCCGACCTCGACCTGCTCGCCGAACTGGGCTTCACCGACTACCGGTTCGGCATCGAGTGGGCGCGCATCGAACCCGCCCCCGGCCACATCTCCCGCGCGGCCGTCGCCCACTACCGGCGCATCGTCGACGGAGCCCTCGACCGCGGCCTGCGCCCCATGGTCACGCTGCACCACTTCACCCTGCCGCGCTGGTTCGCCGACCGCGGCGGCTGGCGAGCCCCGGACGCCGTCGACCGCTTCGCCCGGTACGCCGCGGCCACCGCGCCGATCATCGGGGACGACGTCCGGCACGTCTGCACCCTGAGCGAACCGAACCTGGTCGCCGCGCTTCCGACCGCCGCCGCCGTTCCCTCCCCCCGCCCGCCGCTCCCCGATCAGGCGCCGACCGATCCGACGCTGACCGGGCCGGCACTGGCCGATCCGGCGCTCACCGAGGTCCTTGTCCGGGCCCACGCGGCCGCGACCGCCGCCGTCAAGGAGGCCTCGCCCGCCGTCCGCACCGGGTGGTCCGTCGCCAGCCGGGCCTGCCAGGCCGTCCCCGGTGCCGAGGAGGCCATGGCCGCCTACCGCCACGCCCGCGAGGACGTCTTCCTGGAGGCCGCCCGCGGCGACGACTGGATCGGCGTGCAGGCCAGCACCCGCACTCGAATCGGCCGCCAGGGCCCGCTTCCCGTGCCCGAAGGCGCCGAGGTCACCCTCGGGGGCTCGGAGTACGACCCCGCCGCACTCGGCGAGGCGCTGCGCCACACCGCGTCCGTGGTCGGCGACGTGCCCATCATCGTCACCGGGAACGGCATCGCCACCAACGACGACGGCCGCCGCATCACCTACACCCGCCGAGCCCTGGAGGACCTGGCCCTGGCCCTCTCCGACGGCCTCGACATCCGCGGCTACCTGCACGGGAGCGCCCTCGACGGCTACGAGTGGGGTTCCTGCCGGCCGACGTCCGGCCTGATCGCCGTCGACCCGCACACCTTCCTGCGCGTCCCGAAGCCCTCCGCCCGCTGGCTCGGCCGGATCGCCCGCACCGGCATCCTGCCCTGGCCCGCCGGGTCCCCGACCGAGCGCTCCGCCGAGTGAACGGCCGGCCGCGCCGACGGACGAACGGCCGGCCGGCCGGCCGCGACGGGCCGGGGTCAGCCGGCCCCGCCCGCGATCGGCTGTTCGGCCCAGATCGTCTTGCCGCGCCGGCCGTAGCGGCAGCCCCAGCGGGTGCTGAGCTGGGCGATCAGGAACAGCCCCCGGCCGCCCTCGTCGGTGTTGCGGGCTCTGCGCAGCCTGGGCTGGGTGTTGCTCGGGTCGGTGACCTCGCAGAGCAGCACCCGGTCGCGGATCAGGCGCAGCCCGATCGGGGCGCCGCCGTACCGGACGGCGTTGGTGACCAGCTCGCTGACGATGAGCTCGGTGGTGAAGGCCAGGTCCTCCAGCCCCCAGGCCGCGAGTCGCCGGGCGACGGCCTCGCGGGCGGCGCCGACCGCGGCCGGATCCGCCGGGAACTCCCAGTGCGCGGTGGCCCCCTCCGGGACGGCCCGGGTGCGGGCCAGCAGCAGCGCGATGTCGTCGCGGCGCGGGTGGGTGCCGAGTTCCGCGAGCAGGGCGTGCCCGGTCTCGGTGAGGCTCCGCCCCGGTCCGCAGAGTCCGGGGAGGAGGTCCGCCAGCCGCCGCAGTCCGGCGTCGGCGTCGTGGTCGTCGCCTTCGAGCAGGCCGTCCGTGCACAGGACGAGGACGCTCCCGGGCGCCAGGTCGATCGTGGTGGCCTCGTAGGGCGCGCCGCCCACCGCCAGCGGCGGGCCGGGGACGACCGCCACCACGTGCGCGGTGCCGTCGGGGCGCACCACGACGGGCGGCGGGTGCCCCGCGCTGACGAACGTGCACCGGCAGGCGACCGGGTCGTAGACGGCGTACAGGCAGGTGGCGCCGACGGCGTCCTGGGTCCCGGGCGGCGCCTCCTCGGCGAGGCGCTGGACCAGGTCCTCGACGTGGGTGAAGAGGTCCTCGGGGTCCAGTTCCAGGTCGGCGAGGGTGCGGATCGCGGTGCGCAGCCGGCCCATGGTGGCGGCGGCGTGCAGGCCGTGGCCGATCACGTCGCCGACGACCAGGGCGACGCGGAGCGACGGCAGCGGGATCACGTCGTACCAGTCGCCGCCGATCTCGGCCCCGCCGCCGGCCGGACGGTAGATCCCGGTGGTCTCGGTCGCCGCGGTGTCGGTGGTCTCCGGCGGGAGCAGTCGCCGCTGGAGCGCGACGGCCGCGCGGTGCTCGCGGGTGTAGCGGCGGGCGTTGTCGATGGCGAGCGCACCCCGTGAGGCGATCTCCCGCAGCACGCCGGCCTCCCGTGCGGTGAACGCCTCGGGGTCGTCCACCCGCCAGACGGACAGGCTGCCGAGCATCAGGCCGCGGGCGAGCAGCGGGGCCACGACCGTCGAGCTCCCGCCCTCGGGGAGGAGCAGTCCGGTCAGCCGCTCGTCGCCGCCGAGCAGGGCGGCGGCCTCGTCCCGGCCGAGGATCACCGCCCCGTCGCGGCGCACCCTGGTGACGACGTCGCGGTCGACGTACGGGAGGGCGGGGATCGCGTCGCCCAGCTGGACGTGCCCGGCCGGCCAGGTCCCGTCGGCCGACGCGACGGCGACCTTGCGCATGTGGGGGTCGCCGCCGCCGATCCAGCGCGGCGGCTCGTCGCCGGCCAGCACGGCGTCGGCCAGGTCGACCGAGGCGAGCTGGCCGAGGGCGGGGACCACGACGTCGGCCAGTTCCTGGGCGGTGCGCTCCACGTCGAGCGATCCTCCGACGCGCAGGGCGGCCTGGTGGAGCACGTCGAGGTGCCGGAGGGTCCGCTGCTGTTCGACGGCCGCGTCGGCCTCCGTGGCGGCCGTGCGTGCGTCGGCCTCCGCGCGTTGGGCGCCCGGCCGCGCGGGGTGTGCCAGGACGAGGACGTCGGACGAGCCCTCCAGGGGCATCGTCCGGAAGGCGACGTCGACCGTGTGCCCGGAACGGTGCCGCAGGAGCGCCCGGCCGGCCGTCGGGACCGCGCCGGATGCGGCACGGGACGGCTTTTCCGGATTACGCGCGAGCAGGTCCCGGACGGGATAGCCGCAGACCTCGTCGGCCTCGCGCCCCACCAGTTCCGCCGCTGCCGCGGACCACCGCGTCACGGTGCCCCGGTCGTCGAGGACCGCGGCGGCGAGGGCATCGAAGGTGGAGGGCCGGTCGTCGGCGGAACCGCTGGGAACGTCCATCTCGCTCCTCGTCGGTGGAATCACCCGTCCCAGGAGGACCATCCCATTATCGGCGCCCGGGCCCGGACCGGCCGTACGGCGGCGGCCTCCCGCCGCCCGCGCTGTCAGGCGTCGGGCTTGCCCGCTCCCAGCGAGTCGAGCAGGACGTCGCGCAGCCGGGCGATGTCGTCGGCCATGTCGATCGACGGATCCAGCAGCCACTGGATCTGGAGCCCGTCGGTCGCGGCCAGCAGGATCCGGGCCGCCCAGTCGGCGTCCGCCGTACCGGCCAGACTGGGGGGCGCGGTGGCCGGACGGCCCGCGCCGAGGGCGCGGACGATGCGCTCGTTGAGCACGCGGTAGCGCTCGGTGAAGAACGCGTGGGCGGGGTGCTCCGGTTCGGCGGCGGCCGCCGCCAGGTCGACGAACAGCTTGACCAGTCCGGGCGTCCGCGCCGCGTCCGCCACCATGTCGGCCCGCCAGAGCGCGTCCTCGTGCCCGAACTCCTCGGCCGCGGCGGCGTCGCGGGCTTCGAGCACGGCGGTGAGGAGGGCCTCCCGGCCGCCGAAGTGGTGCAGGACGCCCGCGTCCGTCAGCCCGACCCGCTCGGCGATGTCCCGGACCGACACCCCCCGACTGCCGGCCTCGGCGTAGGCGGCCAGCGCGGCGTCGAGGATCATCTTCCGCTTGGCGGCGGTCTTGGCGTAGGGGCCGCGGGGTTTGCGCGTACTCACCGCAGCACTCTAGCCCCGGCCTGCGACGAAAACCTCGCGCTACTGACTTTTCACGCTTGTCGTGGCGCCAGGGCACGGGCCGTGGTCACGGCCGTGGTCGCCCTTGGCGCACTCCCGTGCGTCGCCAGTGCCGGACATCGGGGGCCTCGCCGCCTCACGCGCGAACACCCGATTCGCCCGCGCCACGGTAGAACGCACTCGGAGCCCGGCCGACGGCGCGGCGGAACATCGCGGTGAACGCACTCGGTGTCGCGTACCCGAGCTCGGCGGAAACGCTCGTGACCGGAGCGTCCCGCGCCAGCAGGGTCAGGGCGTGGACGAGTTTCGCCTGACGGACCCAGTGGGCGAGGGTCATCCCTGTCGCGGCGGAGAACCGGCGATGCAGGCTCCGCGTGCTGAGGTGGGCGCAGGCCGCCGCCGATTCGGCCGTCCAGCGGGCGCCCGGGTTTTCTCGGATCGCGGAGCACAGGCGGACGAGTGCGGGGTCGGCCGGGGCGGGGAGGTGCAGGGCCGGGACGGGTTCCGGCTCGAGTTCGAGCAGCAGCAGGTCCATCAGCTTGCCTTCGCGCCCGTCGAGCTCGTAGTCGATCGGCAGCCGGGTCGCCTCTTCGACGAGCTCGCGCAGGAGGGGGGACACCGAGACGACCAGCGGGCCGGTGAGCAGGCTCGGCGCCGCCGACGGCTCGATGTAGAGGGTCCGCATGCGCACGGCACCCGTGCAGGTCATCGCGTGGGTCACGCCGGCCGGGACCCAGACCGCACGCGTCGCGGGAACCACCCAGATCCCTTGGTCGGTGGTGACGGTGACGGCCCCGCTGGTGCCGTAGATCAGCTGTGCCCGGCGGTGGCTGTGCGGGGGGATGTGGTGCCCGTCCGGGAGGTCGCGGGCCATGGCCGCCACGGGCCTGGGGACGAGCTGGTAGTCGTCGCGGTCCTCGCTCTTGCCGTGCATTGGCACACTCTCGACAGTAGACGGCACATCGGCGACAGCTTGCCATGTCCCGCCCTCCCTAGCGTGTCCTCACGTGATCGAATCCGACTATCGACAGCACCGTGGCAAGCGTCCCGCTCAGCGGCGGCTGACTGCCTTGCTGGCCACCACCAGCGCGGTGACGGGGGCGAACGTCTACCTCTGCCAGCCGCTGCTAGGGGACGCGGCCGGATCGCTGCACGTCTCCGCCGGGGCGCTCGGCGCACTGCCCACCGTCACACAGGCGGGGTTCGCCGCGGGGATCGCGCTGATCGTCCCGGCCGGTGACGGTGTCGACCGGCGCCGGCTGATACTCGGTCTGTGCGCGGCCTCCTCGCTCGTTCTCGCCGCCTGCGCCGTCGCACCGACGGCCTTCTCGCTGGTGGCCTGCGGCCTGGTCCTCGGCGTGCTGTCCCCGGTCCCCCAACTCGTGGCGCCGGTGGCCGTCGCGCTGGCCGGCGCCGACCGGATCGGCCGGACCCTGGGAGTCGTCCAGGGCGGACTGCTCGTCGGAGTGCTGGCGTCCCGCGCCTATTCGGGCGTCCTCGCCTCGGCGGCCGGGTGGCGCGCGGTCTTCTGGTGTTCGTGCGGGGCGACCGCGCTGCTGTCGCTCGCCCTCCGGCGGGCCCTGCCCGCTCTGCCGCCCGCCGGACCCGTGACCTACCGGAGCGCGCTGTCGTCCGTTCCGAAGGTGTTTGCCGCCGACCCGCTCATCCGCCGGGTCACGCTCTCAGGCGCGCTGGTCGGGATCTCCTTCGGCGCGTTCTGGACTCCGCTGACGTTCCTCCTGGAGGAGCGCTACCACTACGGTTCCGCCGCGGTGGGCCTGTTCGGCCTGGTGGCCGCCGCGAGCGCCCTGGTGTCCCCCCTCGCCGGGCGTCTGGCCGACCGCCTGGGCCCACGGCGCGCCCAGACGGTCGTGATCGGGACGGTCCTGGCCGGTTGGGCCGTCCTCCTGCCCGGCGGGACGAACCTCGGCCGGCTGATCGCCGGCGTGACGCTGCTCGACATCGGGACGTGGAGCAACCAGGTGGGCTGCCAGCGGATCCTGTTCGCGCTGCGGCCCGCCATGCGCAGCCGACTGAACGCGTGCTACTTCACCCTCCGGTTCCTCGGCATCGCCGTCGGCTCCTTCGCCGGCACCCTGGCGTGGCGGTACGGCGGGTGGGGCGCGGTGGCCGCCGTCGGCGCCGCCGCCTGCGCTTCAGCCCTGCTGCTGACCGCCGGCCGACCGCCCCGACCCCTCACGAACCACAGCCCAGCAGCTTCATGATCGAGGCCCTCGTGTCCTCCGTGCGAGCCCGGCCCGCACCGGGCCCACCACCCGCAGACACCGTCGTCAGTGCTGTGGACGACCGGGGTTCAGGAGCGGTTCCACGTAGTTCGGCGTCACGCCGGGGTCGGTGTGGACGATGTCGGTATAGCGTCCGGTCTCCTTCCCCCACTGGTAGTGACCGCTCATCCAGTCCTCGTAGACGCCCAGGACGCGGCGGATGCGGTCCTGATGATCGGCGGGGAGGCGGGAGGCTTCCAGGATGTGTTCCATCTGGCGGCGCCCCTGGACGTACCAGGCCGTGCGCGCGTCGGTCATGTCCCGCGCCCGGGCGGCGGCCTCGGGCAGGCTGCAGCCCACGCCGGCCTGGATCACCAGCACCACGTTGTGCACGTCGCGGCGGGCGAGTTCCTTGGGCAGCGAGCGCAGATCGTTCTGCCAGCAGATGATGTCGCACGCCGCCAGCTCCAGGTCCTGGAACTCGCGCGAGTGGTAGAGATCCGGTGGCACCGCGTGGTGGACGAGGGCTTCGGCGAGGTCGTAGACGATGTGCATCGCCCCGGAGTCACGGCGGTGGACCAGGTACTCGAAGATGGTCGGGACCTCGTGCCGGGCCCTGCGCTCGGCCTCCCCCTGGTAGGAGTCGAGGAAGTCACGGGTGTGCTTGTACAGGCGCTCCGACCACGCCGCCGGCATGCCGACGCAGGTCCGCTCCAACAGGTCCGCCAGCGCACGCGCGACAGGCGGCAGGTGCCCGGGCTCGGCGACGTTTCCGCCGAGGACGTCGTCGAAGGGACGCATCGCCTCACGCCACCGACTCGGGAGACGACCGAGAGGGCCTTCGTCTCCCTGGTCGTCGATCATGAACATCCAGGTCTTCCAGTCGGCACCGAGCAGGAGCTCCTCCACACCGACCCGGGCGTAGACGTAGGCCGCGAGCCGCCCCGACCGAAGCCGGTCGAACCGGGCCGACGCCGCATCCGAGGAGAGCAGTCCCATCCGCCTGGCCCACGCAAGGGTCGAAGCCTGGGCCTGATCGGCGTGCGGATGCACTCTCAGGGGGAACGGGACCGCCAGTTCCGGCACGGCGAAGTCGCCCGGGCCCGCTGACGCCATGAGATCACCTCGTCTCCCATCGGTGGGGAGGACCTCGTAGCCGGGTCGACCGTCAGTCACTGCCCGCTTGGGTGGGCCTGTCCCTCACCCGGCCATGCCGAACTTCTACCCGGACTACGAGATCTCTACTGCACGATGTGGGGAATCGGGTACCGGTGCGCCGGTCACAGGAGGAAGACGGCCACGCCCTCCGCGGCACTCGTCCGCGCGCAGGAGTGCCGAACCGCCCCCTCGCTCCCCGTAGGAGCGAGAGGGCGGTCGTGTCTCAGTCGGCAAGCGGGCGGGACTCCTCGAAGTGGCTCGGCCTGCCGTCGCGCAGCACCAGGGTGCCCTGCTGCTCGGCGTCGGCGCGGCGCATCAACTGCCAGGTGCCGTCGGCGCGGTGCAGGACGGTGGAGTGCCAGGGGGTGGTCCAGGCGTCGGGGGCGTCGAGCAGGCGGATGCCGAACTTGGCGGCGCCGCGCGGCTGGGGGTGGATGGACAGGCGGACGGTGCGGGGGTGGTGCTCGGCGATGAGGTCTCCCCACGCGCGGCTGCGCTGGATGACGCCGTAGGCGCGCTGCCGGCACTCGCGCTGGAGGGCGGACCTGGTGCCGGCGAAGTCCACGGTGTCCTCGGTGAGGAAACGGGTGATGCCCCGGTAGAGCGCGAGGGTGTGCTCGTCGCGCCGCACTTCGGCGCGCAGTTCCTCGACGGTGGGCGCGTACGCGGCGTGCACCCGGGCGCGCTTCTCGTCGTACGGCAGGTCGCCGAGCACGTCGCGCAGGTCGAAGACGGACAGCCGGGTCAGGCCCTCGCGGCGGATCAGGGCGGCGAGTTCGTCGGAGTAGGCATCGATGTGCGGGTCCGGCACCCGGATCAGGTCGCCGAAGATGTGCCCGTCGGAGCAGATCTCCATCCGGGCGCCCGGCTCGTACACCTCGCCGACCGCCCGGCAGAGGTCGTCGAGGAAGGTGAGCGAGAGGCGTTCGCCCTCGTCGGGGAGATGGCCGAGGACCTTCGCGGGGCTGGGCGACTTGCAGGGGAAGCCCGGCAGGGTGAAGACGATCCGCTCCCCCGCCTCGACGAACTCGGCCAGCTGCCGCAACTGTTCGGGGAAGTCTTCGACGGCGGCCGGGGTCGCGGTGTCGGTGGCGCGGCGGTGGGGCAGCAGCAGTTCCAGAACGGCGGCGCAGGTCTGCCGGACGGGTCTGGACGTGCTCGTGATGGACTCGGTGGGCATTGCGGCTCCTCCATGAGGGCATGGCGGGATGGCGGCCCCGGCGCCGCTTGTCTCGGCAGGAGGCGGTGCCGGGCCGCCCTGGTCGGGCGGGATGGGTCAGGCGGGATGGGTCAGGTCAGATGCGCTTGTCGTAGGCGACCGGAAGGTCGTTGACCCCACGGGCGAGCACGGCCGGGATCCAGGTGAGGTCGTCGAGGGAACCGGCGGGCCGAAGGCCGGGTAGGCGGGCGAGCAAGGTGCCGATGGCCACCTGGAGTTCGGCGCGGGCGAGGGCGGCCCCCGGGCAGAAGTGGATGCCGTGGCCGAAGGCCAGGTGTGCGTTCGGGGTGCGTTCCAGGTCGAGCACGTCGGCGTCCGGGAACTGCGCCCCGTCCCGGTTGGCCGCGCACAGCGAGACGATGACGGAGTCGCCCGCCGGGATGCGGGTGCCGTGCAGGTCGCTGTCCTCGGCGAAGAACCGCCAGGTGGTGAGCTCGAACGCGCTGTCGTGGCGCAGGAGTTCCTCGATCGCCCGGGGCATCAGGGCGGGGTCGTCACGCAGCCGGTCCAGCTGGTCGGGGTGGCGCAGCAGGGTGATCAGCATGGTGGTGATCTGGTTGGTGACGGGCTCCTGGCCGGCGACCAGGAGCTGGAAGATCATCGAGTCGAGTTCCTCCCGGGTGAGTTCCCTGCGGTCCTTGGCGATGACGAGCCGCGAGAGCAGGTCGTCGTCCCAGTGCTCGCGCTTGTGGGCGACGACCTCGGCGATGTACGTCTGCAGGCCGAGCAGCCGGGCCTCGTAGGCGGGCCGGCCCGGGTCCTGCGGGCCGACCGGCTGGACGACCTTGCCCCAGTCCCGGTCGAAGCGGGCGGCCAGCTCGGCCGGGAGGCCGATGACCTCCGCCAGGACCCGGAACGGGTAGTGCGCGGCGAAGCCCTGCACCAGGTCGGCGCCGCCCTCGGCGGGCAGTTCGTCCACGAGGGCGTCGGCGAGCTCCTGGAAGCGCGGGCGCAGCGACTCCACCCGTCGTGGCGCGAAGGCGTCCAGGACGAGGCGGCGCATCCGGGTGTGCTCCGGCGGGTCCTGGTGGAGCAGGTGTGCCTGGAGCTGGGAGTGCTGGGGCTCCGGCATGATCGAGGCGAGGGCGCGCCAGTTGTCGTTGCCGAGGTCGTGGTTCTTGCCGAGGCGGGGGTCGTTGAGCGCCTGGTGGGCGGCGTCGTAGCCGGTGACCAGCCAGGCGGCGATGCCGGAGGGGAAGCGGACCCGGTGGACGGGCCCGGCGTCGCGCATCCGGCGGTAGAGGTCGTAGGGGTCGGTCTTATAGGCGGAGCCGTACAGCGGGATCGGTTCGCCGGCGGCGGCGCCGGTGACGGGGCAGCGGCCCTCGGGGCGGTCGGGGGTGGTCATGCCGGGTTCCTTCGGGGTTGTGCGGAGGTCGTGCGGTGGCGGGGTCACAGGGCCAGGGCGGGGCGGTAGCAGGGTCACAGGGCCAGGGCGGGGCGGTGGTGGTCGAGCCACAGGGCGAGGTCGACGACGCGTTCCAGGCGGAGCCGGTGGCCCCACTGGAGTTCCTCGGCGGGGGTGTCGAGGGCGGTCTTGACGACCGTCTCGTCGGCGATGTCCCGTACGTGCGGCGCGTCCAGCGCCTCGCGGGCCAGGTGTTGGAGGCCGCGGTTGTAGTCGGCGTGGTGGGTCGCCGGGTAGTGGTTCTTCGGACGCCAGAGGACCGAGTCGGGGGCGATGCCCCGGCCGACGTCGCGCAGCAGGCTCTTCTCGCGGCCGTCGTGGTTCTTCATCGCCCAGGGGGCGTTGAAGGCGTACTCGACGAGCCGGTGGTCGCAGTAGGGCACCCGGACCTCCAGGCCCTGGGCCATCGAGAGGCGGTCCTTGCGGTGCAGCAGCTGGCGCAGCCAGCGGGTCAGCGAGAGGTGCTGGAGTTCGCGCTGCCGGTGCTCTGCGGGCGTCTCGTCGTCGAGGTGCGGGACCGCGGTGAGCGCGCTGCGGTAGGTGTCGGCGCGGAACTCGGGGATGCGCAGCCGGGCGGCGAGCTCGGGGTTGAGCGGCATGGCGGCGGCGTCGCCGGTGACGAGCAGCCAGGGGAAAGCCTGCGCGGCGAGCGCCTTGGGGTTGTGGAACCACGGGTAGCCGCCGAAGACCTCGTCGGCGGCCTCGCCGGACAGGGCGACCGTGGAGTGCCGGCGGATCTCGCCGAACAGCAGGTAGAGCGAGGTGTCCATGTCGCCGACGCCGATCGGCGAGTCGCGGGCGACGACGACGGCCCGGCGCTGGTCGGGGTCGAGCAGGGCGCGCGGGTCGAGGATCACGGTGGAGTGGTCGGTGCCGATGAAGGCGCCGGCCTCGGTGGCGAAGGGCGTGTCGTGGCCGGTGCGCAGGACGTCGCCGGTGAACTGCTCGGCCTGGTCGCTGTAGTCGACGGCGTAGGAGCGGAGCCTGGCCTGCGGGCCTTCCCTGAGCCGGAGTTCGTCGGCGACGAGGGCGGTGACGACGGTGGAGTCCAGGCCGCCGGAGAGCAGGCTGCACAGCGGCACGTCGGCCTCCAGCTGCGACCTGGCGGCGCGGTCGACGAGCTCGCGGACCCGCTCCTTGGTGGTCTCCGGGTCGTCGGTGTGCGGGTGTGCGGCCAGGTCCCAGTAGCGGCGCTCGCGGATGCCGTCGCGGTCGAGGACGAGCAGCCCGCCCGGGTGGACCTCGCGGACGCCGGCCCAGACGGTGGGGCCGGTGTTGAACAGCAGGCTGTAGGCCTCGCGCAGGCCGTCGGCGTCGACGGTGGGGGTGAGCTCGGGGTGGGCGAACAGGGCCTTGGGCTCGGAGCCGAAGGCCAGGCCGCCGTCGACCGCCGCCCAGAAGAGCGGCTTGACGCCGAGCCGGTCGCGGACGAGCAGCAGGCGCTCACGCCGCTCGTCCCAGATCGCGAAGGCGTACATGCCCTCCAGGTGGTCGACCAGGGCGTCGCCCCACTCCAGGTAGGCGCGCAGCACCACTTCGGTGTCGCTGCGCGTCTCGAACCGGTGGCCGCTGCTTCTGAGCCGCTCGCGCAGCTCGTGGTGGTTGTAGACCTCGCCGCTGTAGGTGAGCACCACGTGCGGCTGCTCGGGGCGGTCGGCCATGGGCTGGGCGCCGCCCTCGATGTCGATCACGGCGAGCCGGCGGTGGCCGAGCGCGGCGTGGGCGCCGGTCCAGACGCCCCCGGCGTCGGGCCCGCGCAGGGCCATGGTCGCGGTCATCGCCTCGATGACGGGGGTGCTGCGCCGGAGGTCCTGGTGGAAGGACGCCCAGCCGGTGATTCCGCACATGCGTGTGCTCCAGGGGTGGAAACGTGACGGGGAGGTGACGAGGGCTCAGACCGCTCGCGCGGCGGTCGCGCGGCCGTGCCGTGCCAGCAGCGGGACGGCGAGGCACGCGCAGGCCGCGGCGAGACCGAGGCCGAGGTGCAGGCCGCCCGTCCCGGAGCCGCCGAGGCTCCACGTGGCGGTGGCGAGGGCCGGACCGAGGGTGAAGCCGAGGCTGCGGGCGAGTTGGACGGTGGAGGCGGCGGTGGCCGTCGTCGCCGGGGTGGCCGAGGTCATGACCATCGCCTGGGTCGGGCCGCCGTACAGGCCCATGCCGGCTCCGGCGAGGGCGAGGCGCCAGGCGATGTCCGGCAGGCTCCAGGTGTCGCCCAGCGGAACGAGCAGCAGGAAGCCGAGCGCGGTGAGCGTGGCCCCGGCGGTCGCGGTCGGCCGGGCGCCGAAGCGGTCCGCCAGCCGTCCGCCGAAGGGCCCGCCGATCCCCATGGCGAGCGGGAAGCACAGGATGGTCAGGCCGGTGGCGGTGGCGCTGGCGGCCTCGTCCCGTTGCAGGTGCAGGGCGAGCAGGTAGTGCATGACGGCGAAGGCCAGGGCGATGGCCAGCACCGCGGTGTTCAGGCCCGCCGTCCGGTTCGCCCGCAGCACGGACCTGACGGGCTGTCCGCCCGCGCGCCGCAGCCACAGCGCGGTCAGCGGTACGGCCGGGGCCGCGAGCAGCAGCCAGGCCGGGGCGTCCGCCGTGAAGGTGAGCCCGAGCAGGACCACGCAGACGGCGCCCCCGATGAGCGCCGCGTCGGTGAGCTCCGTCCGGCCGGGCTTGACCAGGGCGCCGCTCCGGGGCAGGTGGCGGCGGGCGAGGAGCCAGGCTCCCAAGCAGACGGGCAGCTTGACGAGGAAGATCGCCCGCCAGCCGAGGTGGTCGAGCAGCAGCCCGCCCAGGGCCGGGCCCGTGACCGCGCCGAGCGGCCCCAGCGTCGCCGGCACGCTCATCGCCCGGCCGCGCAGTTCGGGCCGCACCGACCGCATCGCCAGCACCGGCATCAGCACGAACAGCACCGCGCCGAAGGATCCTTGGACGACCCGGGCCGCGATCAGCGCCCCGGCCCAGGGCGCCGCGGCGGCAGCGGCGCTCCCCAGGGCGAACCCGGTGACGGCGGTGAGCAGCGCGGGGCGGGTGCCGACCGCGTCCAGCCAGCGTCCGGCCGGCAGGAGCAGTGCCACCAAGGGGAGTTGGTACCCCAGGACGGCCCACTGGGCGGTCTGCGCGGATATGTGGAAGCCCTTGCCGATGTCCGCGAGCGCGATGTTGACGATGTTCATGTCGAGCATCGCCACGAACGACAGCATCCCGGCGACCGCGACCAGGCTCCAGCGGTCCGTGCCGGCGGGCGGCGCCGCCGCCTGGCCCGTCGTCGCGCTCACGCCGTACACCCCTTGCCGGCGGATCCCGGCCGATCCGACCAGCGCCTCATGGGCCGCATGCTCCGTCCTCCTCCTGTGCCGGGCGCCGTCGGCGACGACACCCGGCCCATGAGTCGGACCGGAACCCCGAGAAGTTCCGAACACCTGCATGATTCTTCGCCGGACCGGCGAGCCGCCCCTGAGCTGCCGGTCCTATGTTCTGAATAGTTCAGCTGTCCCGGCGGATCCGGAACACTTGCGTCGCACCAGGAAACGTGATGCCCTCGGCGGGCGCGAGCCGGATCGCCCGACGCACGACCCTGCGCCGACCACGGTCCTCGGTGACATGGTGTGCGATGCCCGGCTCGGCCGGTCCGTCATCCCGACATGCTCTCGGCCCGGATCTCACCGATGGACTCCGAGGCGCACCGGAATGAGGGTTCGACGTCACCGTGAGCACAACCGGTTCAATGCCGACCGGCTCTCATCGTCCACGGCGCGGCAGATCATCAACCGCTGGTCCGGATCTTGGAGTGGCATCAGCACTTCGAAGTTCACGGCGATCACACCTGCGTCCGGATGTCGCATCACCTTGAGTCCGCGGCCGTTGACGTTCACGTCCCGCTCGGCCCACAACCGCGCGAATTCCTGGTTACTTGTGGTGCATTCGGTGATGAGGTCGGTCAACGCCTGGTCCTCCGGGTGCGCGGCCCACGCTGCGCGCAGGTGGGCGATTCCCTCCCGCACGACGCGCTCGCGGTCGACATAGAGCTCGCGTATTTCCGGGTGCACCAGGCACAGCCACATGGCATTGCGTTGCGACGGCGGCAGGGTGTCGAAATCCAGCAGCAGCCTCGCCATTTCGCCGTTCCAGGCCAGGATGTCGTAGCGGTGGTTCATCAGCATGGCCGGCAACGGCGACAGGTCGGCGACCAGCCGGGCCAGCGGGGGCGCTGCAGTGGTGGCGGGCTTGTCGGCGTTGCGGGGGCGCTGCTGGGCCAGGTTGAAGAGGTAGGTGCGTTCGTCGGGGGCCAGGCGCAGCGCCCGGGCCAACGCCTCCACCACGTTCGCCGAGGGCCGCAGTCCCCGGGCCTGTTCCAGCCGCGCGATGTAGTCGATGCTGACCCCGGCCAGTTCGGCGACCTCTTCACGACGCAGTCCCGGGGTCCGCCGGGCCTGCTGACGCGACGGCAGGCCGAAGTCCTTCGGATCCAGGCGCTCGCGCCGGGTCCGCAGGAACGCGGCCAGCTCCTTGGTCGTGTCCACGGTGCGGGTCGTCATGTCCACTCCAACAGCCAGGGTAGGACTGGTGTTCCCAGGAACTTCTCTCCCTTATCCCCGGCTCGCGACGGTCACAGACTTGTTCCCGGTAACGGATGACAAGCACAGGAGGACACGATGTCGCTCACCCTCGACACCTACCGGCTGCTGGGCCGCTCCGGGCTGCGGGTCTCACCGCTGGCGCTGGGCGCAGCGACCTTCGGCACCGAGTGGGGCTGGGGCGCCGAGCAGGACGAGGCCCGAAAGCTGTTCGACCTCTACGTCGAGCGCGGCGGCAACTTCGTCGACACCGCCAGCACCTACACCAATGGCAGCTCCGAGCGCCTGCTGGGTGAATTCACCCGCGACAACCGCGAAAGCCTGGTGCTGGCAACGAAATACACCACGCTGCGCCGGCCCGGCGACCCGAATTCCGGGGGCCCTCACCGCAAGAGCCTGTTCGCGTCGGTGGAAGCCAGTCTGCGACAGCTGAATACGGATTACATCGATCTGCTCTACCTGCACGTGTGGGATTTCACGACACCGGTCGAGGAGATCCTGCGTGGCATGGACGATCTGGTCCGGCAGGGCAAGGTCTTGTACGTGGCGATCTCCAACGCCCCGGCCTGGCAGGTGTCGCGCATGCAGGCGATCGCCGACCTGCGCGGCTGGTCGCCGCTGGTCGCCCTGCAGATCGAATACAACCTGATCGAGCGTACCGGGGAACGTGACCTGGTCCCGATGGCACGCGAGATGGGGTTGGGCGTGGTGCCGTACTCGCCACTGGCCGGCGGGGTGCTCACCGGCAAGTACAGCCGCGACGACCTGACCACGACGAACACCGCGGTCGACGACGGCACCCGTAAGAATTTCAATATCGCCAACGGCGGGCTCACCGAACACGACTTGGACATCGCTGATGTCGTGAAGGAGGTCGCCGCGGAGCTGGGCCGCACAACCGCCCAGGTCGGGCTGGCCTGGACCCTGCAGAACCCGGATGTGACGGCATCGCTCATCGGCGCCCGCACTCTCGCGCAGCTTGAGGACAATCTGGGTGCCCTGGAGGTCGACTTCACGGCCTCCCAGCTGGCCCGCCTCGACGAGGCCAGCGCGATCGAACTCGGCTTCCCGCACGACCTGCTCGCCGGCGACAGGATGCGCGCGGCGACCCACGGCGACCTGTTGGTCGAAACCCGCCGCTGATACCCGATCGAGCCCCGGGTCCTGACACGGGCCTATGACGTGACCGGCCCGGCGCGGTAGGCGTGGTCGATGTTGTCCTCGACCCAGGAGCGCAGCGCGTTGAGCGGGATCGCGGCGCTGCGGCCGAGCGGGGTGAGGGAGTACTCGACGTGCAGCGGGACGGCGGGGTAGACGGTCCGGTCGAGGATGCCGAAGTCCTCCAGCCTACGCAGTGTCTGGGTGAGGACCTTGGGGCTGACGCCCTGGAGCTTCCGCTGGAGTTCGCCGAAGCGCTGGGGACCGTCTTCGAGGGCACCGATGGCGAGCGCCGACCACTTGTTGGCGAGCAGGTCGAGCAGGGCGCGGCAGGGACACTGGGCGGCGTAGACGTCGTGGTGCACGTGCTGGCCGCTGGGGCAGGTGGTCGCCATGCTCACTCTTCCTCATCAGGTCACTTCCCAATGGGAAGTATTAGACCTTGATGGTAACCATACCCGCGGGGATAGCGTCGTCGACGTCGGAGGAGGGCCCGTCAACAGCCCTCCACGCGGCGGTCTACGGCCACGACCGCTGGAAGAACGAGATCGGCCCCGTGGTCTACGGCCTGCTGATCCCCGAGAAGTCCGTCGTCACCCGTGTGACCCCCACACCTGCCTCACCGCTGCGGTAACAACGCACTTCTCGGTGCCCACGCCGCGTACGGCGCGAAGCACAGGTGGTCGGCGGTGACCGTCCTGCAGAGCACGCCGACGTCCCGTCCAAGGCAACCCCCGCGCGAGCGGGGACTCGGGGTTCCGGAGCCCCTGCGGCGCGCAGGCTCCGGAACCCTACGCTTCCACAACGAATGTGGCATTCCGCACCCGACGTGCGTGCACGCTCTGGTAGGCAAGTGGCGGCTGCAGGCGGGCGGCCGCGCAGTGCGACGCCCGCGGGAGGGGAAGCACATGAGCACGTCATCGAGGTCGGCCGTCATCGCCACCGAACAGCGGGCGGTCGACCGCGCGTACGCCTGTTACGAAGCCAAGCTCGCCGAACTGTCCGGCGACGCGACGGCCCAGGCGGCAGCCAGCGGGAAGGACGGTATCGCGGCCCGGGCGGAGTCCTCGGCCAGGGCGGAGGTGTTCCGTCTGGAGGGCGAGAACCTCGTCACGATGCGGGTGGACACCCGGGCGGACGAGACGGGCGAGCCGGAGGTCTTCTACGTCGGGCGGCGGACGGTGCACGACGTCGAGACCCGCGACACCGTCGTCATCTCCTGGACCAACGCGCTCGCCACCGCGTGGCGACTGGCCACGCCGGACGCTCCCGGAGAGGTCCGCTTGCGGCGGCGCCTGGACTGCGACCAGCGGACGGTCCGGGACTACCGCGACGAGATTGCTCCGCCGGTCCCGGCCTCCGTCGGCCTGGGCACGGATGTGCCGTCCCCCGGAGACGTTTTCGGCCCCGTCTCCCGGGCCCGGCAAACGGTGGTGGACGACCTGCTCCTCCGGGACCTCGACCGCGCCCGCCGCAGCCGCATGCGCGACATCGTCGAAACCATCCAGCCCGACCAGATGGCGCTGGTGGCCGGCCCGTCCACGGGTGTCCTGGTCGTCCAGGGCGGTCCGGGCACCGGGAAGTCGGCCGTCGGCCTCCACCGGGTCACCTGGCTCGTCGACAACAAGCGCTTCCAGGCGCAGGACATCCTGGTGGTCGGCCCGCACCGGAGGTTCCTGGAGTACGTCGGCCGGGTCCTGCCCACCCTGGGCACGCGCAACGTCACCGCCGTCGAGCTCTCCTTCCTCTGGACGGGGAGCGTGCGAGCCGAGGACACCCCGTCCGTGCGCCGCATCAAGTCGGACGAGCGCATGGCCGAAGTGCTGCGGCGCCGGGTCGAGGGCAACTGCCGGCCGGCCGCCGTCGACGCCGCCGTCACCCCCGCCGCGGACGAGCACGGCGAGCCGATGTTCACCATCGTCCTGGGCAGCGCACCCCTGAGGGTTCCGGCGTCCGAGGTCCGCCGCGTCTTCGAGGCCGCCCGCACCGGACCGGGCCACTACCGGGCCCGTCGGGACCGCTTCCGCGACGTGCTCGTCGACCTCCTGCTGGCCGCGCTGCGGCAGGGTTTCCCCCAGCGTGCTCGTGACCGGACCGTTCGGCAGAGCATCGAGCGCCATCGCCAGGTGGCCGCGCTCGTCGAACGCGCGTGGCCTCCCCTCAGCCCGGAGGAGGCCCTGCGGAGCCTGCTGAACTCGCCCGGCAGGCTCGCCGAGTGCGCCGCCGAGGTGTTCGACGCGGCGGAGCAGGCGCTGCTGTCGCGCCCGGCCGCCGAACGTGCCGAGGACGAGCCGTGGACCGTGGACGACCTGGTGTGCCTCGAAGAGCTACGGACCCTCATCTCGGGTGAGACGCCCCAGCGTTACCCGCACATCGTCGTGGACGAGGCCCAGGACCTGACTCCCATGCAGGCCAGGTCGCTGCGCCGCCGCAATCCGAAGGGGTCGATGACGGTGCTCGGCGACCTCGCGCAGGCCACCGGACCGCACGACTACCCGAGTTGGGAGCGGATCGGCCGGGTCCTGGCGGGTGAGGGCGGCTGGCAGCTCGAAGAGCTCACCACCAGCTACCGGGTGCCGGCCCAGATCATGGAGTTCGTCGCGCCGCTCGCCCGGGCGGTGGCCCCGTCCGTTCCCTTCCCGGCCGCGGTGAAGGAGGCGGACGGCGAGCCGGTGCGGATCGTCGAGACGACGCCTTGGCAGCTCCTCGCCGAGGCGGTCGGGCACGCGGCACGGCTGGCCGGATCGGACGGTCACACCCAGCGCTCGATCGCCCTGGTCGTCCCCGACGACTCGGACTGGCTCCAGCAGGTCCGGCTCCTGGTCGACTCGACGGAGGCGATGACCGACGAGGTGCGGGAGGCGGTGACCGTCCTGACCGCCGGCGAGGCGAAGGGCATGGAGTTCGACCACGTCCTCGTCCTGGAGCCGGCGACCATCACCGCCCGCGGGGCCGAGGGCCCGCGGCAGCTGTACGTGGCCCTGACCCGGAGCACACAGACGCTGACGGTGCTGCACACCTCGCCCTTGCCGGCGGTCATGCTTCCCGCCGTCGGCCCGTCGCCCTCCGCCGGACCGGACGATCCCGCACCGGACGGCCCCGCACCGCAGCCGCCGTCCGGCCCGGCGCAGGGTCGCGTCTGCTCACGCTTCCACCTGGACGGGGAACGCTGCGAGCTGCCCACGCAGAACGCCGACGGCTGGTGCCGTGACAGCTCGTGCGGCGGCTTCCGGACGAGCTCGGTGCCGGAGCGCCCGACACCTCGCAACCTGCCCAGGGTGCCCGCCGACGCCGACCTCGGGACCGGGCTGGAGGCGTCGGAGGCCTTCCTCGGCAGGCTCCGGGTGACCAGGGCCGCCGTCCGGGCCTTCGTGACCGCGCACGGCGGCAGTGACCAGGAGGCCGAAGCCGAGATCCGTGGCGTGATCGCCACGTTCCTGACCGACGGGCGCCAGGCGCAGCAGACGGACGGCTACCGCCTCGTCGACCTCCATGGCTACCGGTTCGTCCTGAGCCACGACGGGACGGCCCTGACCGGTTACCGGAGCGTGCACGGCGAGCGGAGCCCCGCGCAGTACCTGGCCGGGGTCCCGTCCCGGTACCGGGTCTCCGGGCCCGCCGTCGCCGACCGCGGCCCGGCGCTCCAGGACACGGCCGCGGTGCGCGCCCTGACGGTCGAGCAGATCCAGGTGAGTGCCGAGGCTCGGGCCGCGTACGCCGACCTCGCCTCGGACCGGTCGGATCAGTCGGACGCCTTCCTGGGCCGGCTCCGCGGTGCGCTGGCGGCGGACCTGTCCGGCGGCCACGTCGAGACCCAGCCGCGGGGCAATCACCTCGTCCTCGGTTCGTCGCGCACCTGGAACCTCGCGCCGGACGGCAGTTCGGTGCTCTTCGTCCGCAGGCCCACCCCGTTGGACGCGGAGATCCTGGCGGCCACCGGCCTGGAAGCGGCGGACGAACTCACACCCGGTACCGAACTGCGGGTACGCGCCCTCGCCCACGGTGACCAGCTCCACTGGAGGGTCACCCCGGTGCCGGAGGACCGGAAGCGGCGGTACATCCTGAAGCTGAGGCCCACCGAGCGGGCGCCCGAGGCCGGGCAGGAGCTGGACGTCTGGGTCGTGCAACGCCGCTCCGGCGTGTACGTCGTGTCGGCGAACGACTTCGGGCGCCACGAGATCTCCGGGCGCGCGACCGAGCGGTACAGGAGCGCGCTGGCGGTCCTCACCGCCATCGGTGAGGACAACCTCCCGGCCGAACTCCCCCAGACCGGCCTGCTGGGACTCGACGCTCTGGTCGGCGGCTGCCTCCGCCGCGACCAGGCCGACTGGCTCTCCGTCTGGCGGCTCCTGGGATCGCCGTCCTCCGCCGACCTGACGGTGCTGCGGGACCTCTCCCGCGGCCTTCCGGAGGCCGTGCGGTCCGCGGACGCAACCGAGTTGGCGCGGCTCGGCGAGGTCCTGCGGAGCAGCGGCTGGCGGGACCGGACGGTCGCAGCCCTGGCGAAGCTCACAGGCGAGAAGTCTGCTGAGGAGTCCGCCGAGGTGGCCGCAGAGGTGTCCGCCGTGGCCGCGCCGGCCGGCGTCCTGACGGCCGAGCTCGCGGCCGCGGCCGAGGCCGACCGGACGTGCCACCAGCACGAGGCGGTGCGCCACCGGCTCATGGCCGACCTCTTCGCGGCGGGCCACAAGCCGCGGGACTCGTCGATCGTCGACGTCGTCCGGCCCGGAGAGCGGGGTCCGATCGTCTGCGAGGTCCTTCCCGCCGGCCACACCTCGTACCACGCCGTGCGGGCCGGCGCCGTCCGGGTCCGCGAGATCGGGCAGGTGACCGACGAGACCCCCGAGCGGCTGCACGTCGTCCTCACGTCGCCGCCCGACGAGCCGTGGATCCCCGACCTCGTGGAGCGGGTCCTCGACGTCTCCGTCCTCTGGCCCTCGGCCACCGGCTGGCAGGGCCCGGGAAGCTCCTCCGCGACCGGCACCGAACAACGGGGCCGCTGACCGTCCGACACGTGTGCCCGACGGCGGGGTTCCACCGTCGGGCACACGTCCGGGGCACCGAGTTGCGCGAACCGGGGGCACACGTTCATGTGCCCGCTACAGCACCAGGGTCACTTGGCGAACGCGGTGTTGCTGTTGTACGCAACGGTGGCCCGGACGACGGTTGCCCGTCAGTACGAAGCGCTGGTGGCGCACCGGCCGAGGTCGGTGTTGCACACGATGACGTACGAGGTGATTCCGGAGTCCTGGAGTTGGTAGGTGTAGTGCTCATCGCCCCGGACGTTGCTGTAGGCGCTGGACCAGTTGCCGTTCGACTGCTGGAGGTTCACCGTGCAGTAGTTGCCCATGGTGGAGATCACGTAGCCCTGCACCCAGTCGTGCCCGTTGTAGTACTGATCGATCATGCCCCCGGCACAGCCGGGGACGTTGGCGGTGAAGGTGGCGTCGGCCGACGCCACCCCAGTGCTCAGGCCCAGGCTGCCTGCTGCGACGGCAGTCACGGCGGCGAGGCGGACAGCAGCGGTGCGCAACCCAATCATCTTTTCCCCCTGTGGAGTTGACGGCTGGTTACTGCGACGACCCATGCTGCCATCGACCCCCCCCGAAGGCACGTCTCCCGTACAAATCCGCACACCCCTCGGAGTCGCCGATCAGGGCGGTGCAGCGACTCCGGCGCTTTGTCCTAGGTGTGGGAGTGGTCGTGGTCCTGCTGGAGCTCGTATTCGTCCCACACCGGGAACGGGTCATCGAACGACGTCCAGACGTGCGGCCCGGGCGCGTGCTCGGCGTCGTCCAGCAGGCAGTGGGCGAGTGCGGCGCGCAGCTCGTCCTTGCGCAGACCGGTGCCGATGAAGACCAGCTCCTGGCCGCTGTGCACCTGCTCGTCGCCGAGGCCGGTCAGCGCCGTGGCATCGGTCAGAGTGGCCAGGTTCGTCGTCAGGCTCATGGACGGGCGCATGCCGGAGGGTTCGAAGCGGGCGACCGAGCCCGCCTGGGACCACAGGCCGGTGACGGCTGGCCGGGAGGCGAGCCAGAAGAAGCCCTTCGAGCGCAGGACGGTGCCGAACTCCCCCGCGTCGAGCCGTCGGCTCACCAACTCCCAGAGCCGGCCGGGATGGAAGGGGCGCTCGGCGCGGAAGACCAGGCTGGTGATGCCGTACTCCTCGGTCTCCGGGACGTGGTCACCGTTGAGTTCGGCCACCCAGCCCGGGGCTTCCTGGGCCTTGGTCAGGTCGAAGAGCCCGGCGCCCAGGAGTTCGGCGGGCGGGACCCGACCGCCGGTCGCGCGGACGATCCGGGCCGCGGGGTTGAGGCGGCTGAGCGCGGCGGCGAGCCGGTCGGCCTCCTCGGCCGTGACGAGGTCGGTCTTGTTCAGGACCAACACGTCGGCGAATTCGACCTGGTCCATCAGCAGGTCGCTGACGGTGCGTTCGTCGTCCTCGTACTGATCGAGGCCGCGGGCCGTCAGCTCGTCGCCGCCGCGCAGTTCGGGCAGGAAGTTCGCGGCGTCGACCACGGTGACCATGGTGTCCAGACGGGCGACCTCCCCGAGGGTGGCGCCGTCGTCGCGGGCGAAGGCGAAGGTGGCCGCGACCGGCATCGGCTCGGAGATGCCGCTGGACTCGATCAGCAGGTAGTCGAAGCGCCCCGCCCGGGCGAGGCGGTCGACCTCCTCCAGCAGGTCGTCGCGCAGGGTGCAGCAGATGCAGCCGTTGGTCATCTCGACCAGGCGTTCCTCGGTCCGGAAGAGCGCGCCGCCGCCCTCGCGGACCAGCGCGGCGTCGATGTTGATCTCGCTCATGTCGTTGACGATGACCGCGACCCGCAGGCCGTCCCGGTTGTTCAGCAGGTGGTTGAGCAGCGTGGTCTTTCCCGCGCCGAGGAACCCGGACAGCACGGTGACCGGGAGGCGCCCGTTCACCGGCCGACTCGCACTGCGCCGGTGCCGTGGGGCAGCAGGGCCATCTCGCGAGCGTTCCTGATCGCGCGAGCCGTCGCGCGCTGCTGCCGAGCGGTCGTCCCGGCGATGCGGCGGGCGCGGACGCGGACGCGGTCGGAGATGAACTTCCGAAGCAGGTTCGTGTCCTTGTCGTCGATGTACGTGAGGGGAGGATTGGGGCCCGTCCTGCGGTCCCGGCGGGCGGGGGCGATCTTGATCACGGCTTCCCTGGTTCTGGTGAGAGTTGCGTACGCGTGAGGCGACAACGGGATCGAGGGTTCTCCTCGGGGTCGCACCCCATGCCGCGCAGGCCGGGAGAGTCCGCGTGGCACGGGGTGCGACCGGTTCACGAGGTGTGCTACCAACTGGCCTTGCGCACACCGGGCAGGAACCCGGCGTGGGCCTGCCGGCGCACCCCGATGCGGGAGAGCCCGAAGGCCCGCAGGTAGCCGCGCGGGCGGCCGTCGACCGCGTCGCGGTTGCGGACCCGGGTGGCGCTGGCGTCGCGCGGCTGGCGCTGCAACTCGGCCTGCGCGGCGAGGCGGTCCTCGGGCGAGGTCGCCGGGGAGGCGATCAGTCGCTTGAGCTCGGCGCGGCGCTCGGCGTACCGGGCGACGATCACGCGGCGCTGCTCGTTCTTGGCGATCTTGCTGCGCTTGGCCATCAGACCTTCCCTCCCCGGGCGCGCACGACGGCGACGGCCTTCTCGATGCCGAGCTTGTCGACGGTCTTGATGCCCTTGGCGCTGAGCGTCAGGCGGACGAACCGGCCCTCGCTCGGCAGCCAGTAGCGCTTGGTCTGGATGTTGGGGTCGAAGCGGCGCCGGGTGCGGCGGTGCGAGTGGGAGATGGCGTTGCCGAACCCGGGCTTGCGGCCCGTGAGTTGGCAGTGGGCGGACATGGCGACTCCGTGCCGGTGAGGACAGCGGCGGCAGGCGGGGCCGACCCGTGGGAATGCCGCCGCTGCCGCGAATGGTGAGCCGACACTAGCACTAGATGAAAACGAAAACCATTACGTTATGGTGGGGCCCACGCCCGGGGCCCACGCCCGGGGCCCACGCCCGGGGCCCACACCCGGCCCGACACACCTTCCAGCGCCGATACGGCCTCACCGGCCCCAAGCCCGGCACCTGGCTGCCCGAGCAGGACGACACGGCATGGCGGACGGCCTCGGCCGAGCGGCGCACGTTCGCCGCGCTGTTCTGGCACCCCTACTACGGCGAGCGCCGCTGCGAACTGACCTTCACCGGCATCGACCTCGACGTCCCTTCGCTCCACGAGCGGCTGAACGACTGCCTGCTCACCGACGCCGAACTCGTCCTCGGCATGGAGCACTGGCAGCTGTCCGACGACCCCTTCGCCGCGGCCCTCGACACCGACCCGCCATCGCCCTGACCTCCGACGATCACGACTCCCGGCCGGATCACGTCCGACAACGCTGGCTGTCGGCCTCTGGAGTCATGCCGTGCCCGCCCGACCCGACCAGGAACGGGTCGGTGTCGGCGGCGACCACCCGCGCCCCGGCAGGCGGCCGGGGAGCCGGACGGCAAGCGAACCGGAACCGCAGCCGAGGTCGAGGCCGAGGTCGAGGTCGAGGTCGAGGTCGACCACTCACGGCCGCGGGTTCCTCCCGGTCACCTGCTCCCCTCGACCGGGTACGGCACCCGGGTGCGCCGGTCCGGGTCCACGGCCAGTCGCTCGCCTGCCGGTGGGCGAGCCCGCTGGACGCAGTCCGTCCGCTCGCAGATCCGGCAGCCCAAGCCGATCGGGGTCGCGGCGCGGGGGTCGTCGAGCACGATGCCGTCCGCGTAGACGAGGCGGTGGGCGTGGCGCAGCTCGCAGCCGAGGGCGACCGCGAACTCGGCGCGGGGCGCGCGGTGGCCGTGCCCGCCGTGGGAGACCGTCCGGGCGATCCAGAAGTACCGCTTCCCGTCCGGCATCTCGGCGACCTGGGTCAGGATCCGACCGGGGGCGGAGAAGGCCTCGTAGACCGTCCAGAGCGGGCACGTGCCGCCCAGGCGGGAGAAGTGGAAGTCGGTGGCGGACTGCCGCTTGGAGATGTTGCCCGCGCGGTCGGCGCGCAGGAAGGAGAACGGCACGCCGCGCCGGCCGGTGCGCTGGAGCGTGCTCAGCCGGTGGCAGACCGTCTCGAAGCCGACGCCGAAGCGGGCGCCCAGCAGGTCCAGGTCGTAGCGCAGTTCCTCGGCGGCGGCGTGGACGGCGGAGTACGGCATCAGCACGGCGCCCGCGAAGTAGTTGGCCAGCCCGATCCGGACCAGCCGATCGGCCTGCGGCGAGGCGAGGCCTGCCCCGGCGACCAGGGCGTCGAGCAGGTCACGCTGTTCCAACAGCGCAAGCTGGGTGGCGAGTTGAAAGGCTCGCTGTCCTTCGGTGAGCCACGGCGAGAGCACGAGCAGGCCGGTGGCCGGGTCGAAGCGCCGTAGGTCCGCACCGGGACCGCGCCCGGTGTCGGCCACCCGCACGCCGTGGCGAACGGTCAGCCGCTCGGCCAGCGCGGCGGCCGAGCGGCTGCCGGGCGGCGTGCCGAGCGAGTCGGCCAATTCCTCGGCCGCGTTGTCGAGGGCGGCGATGTGGTTGTGGTGGGCGTAGAAGAAGTCCCGTACCTCGTCGTGCGGTTCACCCCCGGGCACGGCAGTGGTGTCGCCGGGCGCGGTGAGGCCGGCGACCCGTTCGACCGCCTCGCGGTAGCGGCGGTGCAGGGCCACCAGCGCGCGGGCGACCTCCGGGTGGTCACGGCTCGCATCGGCGATCTCCTCCGGTGCCACCGCACCGCCGCAGACCTCGTCGGCGAGCGCGGTGCGCAGGTCCGTGGCCAGCCGCTCCTCGTCCGCCTCGGAGAAGAACTCGGGCTCCACGCCGAACACTTCGGCGATCCGCAGGAGCACCGGGGCGGTCAGCGGGCGCTGGCTGTGCTCGATCTGGTTGAGGTAGCTGGTGGAGATGCCGAGCTCGCGGGCGAGCTCGACCTGGTTCATGCCGTGCTCGCGGCGCAGCCGGCGCAGCTTCGCGTGGGCGTAGACCTTGCGTCCGGGCGGGCGTGGCATGGGGCGCGCGGAATCCTTCTCTGTGGTGAATCTGCCTCGCGGGCAGCAGTTGCGAAGGTAGCACTTGAGCCGGTTCGCACGATTCGCAGATTCACAGGGACCACATGGCCGAAATCCGCAGATTGGCCTGCTGGACCCTTCCCTGCCGGCGCGGCAGCCTGGAACGCACCAGCCCGTCAGGGCCGCCCCGACGCCGAAGAGGAGTCCCGTGATCGAGCATCACGTCCGTGTCCACCCCAGTGCCGACCGGCTGCCGCGCGAGGAGCAGCTCGCCTGGAGGCTCGCCGCGGTCGCCACCGGCACCGAGGAGCTCGACCCCGGGAGCGCAGCGATGGCGGTCAACCGGGTGATCGACAACGCGTCGGTCGCCGTCGCCTCCCTGCTGCGCCGGCCCGTGGCGGTGGCCCGCGCCCAGGCGCTCGACCACCACGCGTCCCCCGGCGCCCGGGTGTTCGGCAGCCTGACCCGGGTCTCCCCGGAGTGGGCGGCCTGGGCGAACGGGACGGCGGTGCGCGAGCTGGACTTCCACGACACGTACCTCGCCGCCGACTACTCCCACCCCGGCGACAACATCCCGCCGCTGCTGGCCGTCGCCCAGCACACCGGCCGCACCGGCGCCGACCTCCTGCGCGGGATCGTCGCCGCGTACGAGGTGCACGTCGCCCTGGTGCGCGGCGTCTGCCTGCACGCCCACCGCATCGACCACGTCGCCCACCTCGGCGCGGCCACCGCGTGCGGAATCGGCACCCTGCTTCGGCTGCCCACGGAGACCGTCTACCAGGCCGTCCAGCAGGCCGTGCACACCACAACCGCCACCCGGCAGTCCCGCAAGGGCGAGATCTCTACCTGGAAGGCCTTCGCCCCCGCCTTCGCTGGCAAGGCCGCCATCGAGGCCGTGGACCGGGCGATGCACGGCGAGACCTCCCCCTCCCCGATCTACGAGGGCGAGGACGGCTTCCTCGCCTGGATGCTCGACGGCCCGCAGTCCGACTACACCGTGCTGCTCCCAGAGGCCGGCGAGCCGCGCCGGGCGATCCTGGACACCTACACCAAGGAGCACTCGGCCGAGTACCAGGCGCAGGCGGTCATCGACCTGGCCCGACGCGTCCGCGAGCGGACCGGGCCGCTCGACCGCGTCCGCTCGGTCGTCCTGCACACCAGCCACCACACCCACCACGTCATCGGCTCCGGCGCGGGCGACCCGCAGAAGTACGACCCACGCGCCAGCCGCGAGACCCTCGACCACTCCGTCCCGTACATCCTCGCCGTCGCCCTGGAGGACGGCGCCTGGCACCACGAGCGCTCCTACGCCCCCGAGCGGGCCCGCCGCCCGGAGACCGTCGCACTGTGGCGGAAGATCACGACGGTGGAGGCGCCGGAGTGGACCCGCCGCTACCACGACCCCGACCCGCAGCGGCGGGCCTTCGGCGGGCGGGTGGTCATCACCCTGGACGACGGCACCGTCATCGAGGACGAACTCGCCGTCGCCGACGCCCACCCGGCCGGCGCCCGCCCCTTCGACCGTCCCGCCTACGAACGCAAGTTCCGCACGCTCACCGAGGGCGTCGTCACCCCCGCCGGCCAGGACCGCTTCCTGAACGCCGCCGTCGACCTCCCCGAGCTCAAGGCCTCCGACCTGGACGAGCTGTTCCCCGCCGTCGACACCGGCACCGTCCGCGAGTTCGACGCGACCCTGCCGAAGGGCCTGTTCTGATGTTCCACACCCGCACCACCCCCGCCCAGCGCCGCCGCGCCCTGCGCGAACGCCTCGCCACCGGACGGCTGTTGACGATGCCCGGCGCGCTCAACCCGCTCTCCGCCCGACTCATCCAGGACCTCGGCTTCGAGGCCGCGTACCTCTCCGGCGCCGTCCTCGCCGCCGACCTCGGCCTGCCCGACATCGGCCTCACCACCGCCACCGAGGTCGCGGCCCGCGCCCAGCAGACCACCCGAGCCACCGACCTCCCCGTCCTCGTCGACGCCGACACCGGCTTCGGCGAGCCGATGAACGCCGCCCGCACCGTCCAGCTCATGGAGGACGCCGGCCTCGCCGGCCTGCACCTGGAGGACCAGGTCAACCCCAAACGCTGCGGCCACCTCGACGGCAAGTCCGTCGTGCCGCGCGAGGACATGGTCCGCCGCCTGCGCGCCGCCGTCGACGCCCGCCGCGACCCCGACTTCCTCCTCATGGCCCGCACCGACGCCCGCGCCGTCGAAGGACTGCCCGCCGCCATCGACCGCGCCAAGGCCTACGTCGACGCCGGAGCCGACGCGATCTTCCCCGAAGCCCTCGCCGGCGAGGCCGAGTTCGAGGCCTTCCGCAAGGCCGTCGACGTCCCCCTCCTCGCCAACATGACCGAGTTCGGCAAGGGCCCGCTCCTCGACGCCCGCACCCTCCAGGACCTCGGCTACGACATCGCGCTCTACCCCGTCACCCTGCTGCGCCTCGCCATGGGCGCGATGGAGGACGGGCTGCGGACGCTCGCCACCGAGGGCACCCAGGCCTCCCTCCTCCCACGCATGCAGACCCGCTCCCGGCTCTACGAGCTCCTCGGGTACGCCGACTACGCAGCCTTCGACTCCGCCGTCTTCGACTTCACCCTCCCGCCCGGCATCTGACCCGTATCGGAGAGCAGCCATGCCCGCCACCGCGCCCGCTATCCACCGGGGCCTCGCCGGTGTCGTCGTCGACACCACGGAGATCTCCACCGTCATCCAGGAGACCAACTCCCTCACCTACCGCGGCTACCCCGTCCAGGACCTCGCCGCCCGCCGCACCTTCGAGGAGGTCGCCTACCTTCTGTGGCACGGCGACCTGCCCGACGAGGCGCAGCTGGGCGAGTTCCGGGCCCGCGAACGCGCCCTGCGCCCGCTCGACCGCACCACGTCCGAACTGCTCGCCAAGCTGCCCGAGACCTGCCACCCCATGGATGTGCTGCGCACCGCCGTGAGCTTCTTCGGAGCCGAGGACCCCACCGAGGAGGACGGGCGTCCGGCCTCCACCCTCACCAAGTCCCTGACGCTGCTGGCGAGACTGCCCACCGTCGTCGCCGCGGACCAGCGCCGGCGCCGCGGTCTGGCGCCGATCGCGCCGGACCCGGACCTCGGCTATGCGGAGAACTTCTTCCACATGTGCTTCGGCAGCGTCCCCGCGCCGGAGGTGGTCCGCTGCTTCGAGATCTCCCTGGTGCTCTACGCCGAGCACAGCTTCAACGCCTCCACGTTCACCGCCCGGGTCGTCACGTCCACCCTCTCCGATCTCTACAGTGCCGTCACCGCCGCGATCGGCGCGCTCAAGGGCCCGCTGCACGGCGGCGCCAACGAGGCGGTGATGCGCATGCTGGAGGAGATCGGCGACCCGGCCCTCGCCGCACGCTGGCTCGACGGCGCGCTGGCGGAGAAGCGGAAGATCATGGGTTTCGGCCACCGCGTCTACAAGCACGGCGACTCCCGCGTCCCGATCATGCAGGCCGCGCTCGACGACCTGGTGGCCGGCTCCACCGACCCGGCCGCCCACCGCCTCGCCGACCTCCACACCGCCCTGCGCGAGGCGGTGCTGGAACGCAAGGGCATCCACCCCAACCTCGATTACCCGGCCGGCCTCGCCTACCACCTGATGGGCTTCGACACCCCCGCCTTCACACCCATCTTCGTCATGAGCCGCATCACCGGCTGGACCGCCCACATCACCGAACAGCTCGCCCACAACGCCCTGATCCGCCCGCTCGCGTCCTACGACGGACCGGGACAGCGACCGGTACCGGCCTCCTGACACACCGCCACCGGTACGGGCACGGCATCCGGCGGTGCCGCCTCCGGGGCCACGTCGAGGAGGTCGAGCATCCTCCCTACGGCGTCGTCACACAGGCGGTAGCGCACCAACCGGCCCTCCCGGGCCGCGGCCACCACGCCGGAATCGCGCAGCAGGCGGAGTGCCTGGGAGACCGCGGTGGCGCTCATACCGGCCGCGCGTGCGAGGTCGGAGACCGGGATCGGGCCGGCCCGGTGCATGGCGAGGAGCAGCGAGAGTCTGCCCGGATCGCCCAGCAACGCGAAGCGGGCCGCCGCGGCCGCCACCCGCTCGCGGTCCCCGATCCCCAGCACCGCGCGGTGCACGGCGAGTTCGTCGATCGCGGGTCGCGGTGCACCGTCGACTGCACGTGGGCACATGGCCCCGCTCACCACCCTTCATGCCTGCATCTGCCTAGTTCTGCAGATGTCCAGGACGAGGCTGCCCCACTGGAGGGGCTCATGACATACCGGACCGCCGAAATCGGCCCGCCGGGACGGTTCGTACCGGCGGGCCGACGGAGAGCGCTCGACTCAGGAGGACGTCGTGGACGGCCTGGTACCGGGCGGCACGGTGAGGACGCAGTCGCCGCACAGTGCGCCGGCGTGGTCCGGCGCGGCGCGGTAGATGAGGCAGCAGCTGCGGCGGCGGAAGCCGGTGCCGTCCGGGGCCAGTGTGCCGGCCCCACGCAGGGGCGGCTGTTCCAGCAGACGAGCGGCGAATTCTCGTGCCTGCCCGGCCAGTTCCGGGGTGGACCGGGCGATGGCCGCGGCGGCACCGTTGACCGCCGACGCGACGTTGCCCCACAGGATCCGCGGCGACACCGAGAACGCGGCGACCGCCTGGACCAGCTCACGGACCGGACCGTCGAGCACCTCTGCGGCCAGCCGGACGGCGAGCTCGGCCGGACCGGTCACGTGCTCCGGCTCGCGGCACGGCAGCGACAGCGGGAACAGGCCGCCGAGCGCGGGCTGCCAGCCCGTCTCCCGCAGACCGTACGCGAGCAGCGCCCCGTCGAGGACGGCGACGCCGAATGCCGGTGAGACGAAGCGGGCGACGAGGCCGAGATGGGTCACCGAGGCGGCCACCCGCTCCTCGACCGCGTCGGGCGACTGCCCGCCCGCCGCCGCGAGGTAACCGCGGACGGAGGTCACCCGCTCCCCCAACACGCCCGGTTGGTCGAGGAGTTCGTCCATCGGACGCCACGGCTGGCCGGGCGGGCCGGCCGGGTGGGGGT
>NZ_JBHVPD010000085.1:0-47229 GCF_042887525.1 Kitasatospora sp. NPDC057936 | reverse complement strand
CCCGGCCCCCCCCCCCGCCCCCCCCGCCACCTGATCGCCCACTTCCGGACCCGCTGCCGCGGCGTCGTCGTCCTGCCCCGCCGCCCCAGGGCCCGGGCGGCGGCGGTCCTCGAACTGGCCGCCCTCACCGGCGACGCGATGGCCGACCGCCGGATTTGACCAGGCCGCCCCGGGATTGACCGGCCCGGCCGCGGATTTGACGGCCCGGACCGGGATTTGACCTGCCCGGCCGCCGGATGATCGGCTCGGGCCATGACCGGCGAGCCCGTACCCGACGAAGCGGTGCACCTCCTGAAGGCCCTCCTCGGCGACGCCTACCCGGAGCTGTCCGCGCAGATCCCCCATCTGCGCGTCGCCGGCCACTGCCGCTGCCCGTGCCCGAGCATCGACTTCGCCCTGGACCGGTCGGCGGTGCCCGCGGCGCCCGCCGTGGACAGTCCGTTCGCCGAGGCCACCGTGCTCGACGAGACCGGCGAACCGGTGGGCGGCGTCATGCTGTTCGCGTCCGAGGGCTACCTGTCCTTGCTGGAGGTCTACTCCTGGTCCGACGACCCGGTCACCCGGCTCCCGTCCCCGGACCGGCTCGCCTGAGCGGACCTCGGGCGAACCGGCCCCGGGCCCGGGCCGGTGCTCAGCCGAACCAGCGGGCCAGGGCCGTGTCGAGCGGCGTGCCGTCGGTGTCGGTCCAGGCGAGGTAGCCGTCGGGGCGGATCAGGAGGGCCCCGGCCCCGTCGACGTCCTCCTCGGTCTTCGCCAGGACGTGCTCGACCCGGTCGGCCCGGTCGCCGACCGACCGCCGCCGGCCGTCGAGGGACAGCAGCAGGCCGCGGCCGGAGCGCATCAGCGAGCTCGCCCTGACCGGACCGTCCTCGGTGGTCAGCTCCAGGTCGATCAGCCGGGGGCCGACACCCGGGTAGTGGAGGTCCAGGCCGGACATCATGCCCGAGACGTACCGGTGGGCGTCGGGCAGCCGCAGCAGGTCGGTGACGATCTCGCGGACCGTGGCGATCTCCTCGTCCCGCCCCGGGTTCATGATCACGCCCTGCGCGCGGGTGTGGCGCAGCACCCGGGCGGCGACCGGGTACCGCTCCTCGTGGTAGCTGTCGAGCAGGCCGGCGGGCGCCCAGCCGTTGATCGTGCCGGCGAGCTTCCAGCCCAGGTTGACGGCGTCCTGGACGCCCAGGTTGACGCCCTGGCCGCCGATCGGCATGTGGATGTGCGCCGCGTCCCCGGCGAAGAGCACCCGGCCCTCGCGGTAGCGCTCGACCTGGCGCACGGCGTCGCCGAACCGGGAGGCCGCGCGCAGTTCGCCCAGCACCGTCTCCGGCCCGTACACGGCGTGCAGGGCCTCCCGGACCTCGTCGGCGGAGACCGGCGACGCGTGGTCCGGGCCGTCCCCGGAGAGCTTGCCGAACAGCATCCGGTACAGGTCCGGGCCGATCGGGTGCAGGATCGTGTGGAAGCCGTTGGCCGACCGCGCGTACTCGCTGAAGTGCCCGGGCTCGGTGCGGACCTTGTCTGAGCGCGAGACGAGCGTGAGGTCCGCGGCCACGGCGGACATCCGGCGCTCCCGGCCGGGGAACGCGACGCCCAGCAGCCGGCGGACCGTGCTGTGCCCGCCGTCGCACGCGACGAGGTAGCGGCCCCGGATCTCGCCGCGGATCTCGCCGCTGCCGCCGTCTTCCGCTCGCCACTCGGCGGTGACCCCGTCCGCATCCTGCGCGACCGCCGTCACCTCGCGGCCGCGGAGCACGGGCACGCCCCGCTCGGCGAGGAGTCCTTCGAGGTGCGCCTCCAGCGCGGCCTGCGGGACGCCGACCGGGTGCGGGTACCGGGTGCGCCACGGCGTGCAGTCCAGCTCGACCGGCAGGCCGGCGAAGTGCCCGCCCAAGCTCTCCCCCGCCGGCAGCTCCGCGAGCAGCGGCTCCAACAACCCCCGCAGGTCCAGCACTTCGGCGGTGCGCGGCTGGAGACTGCCGGCCCGGGACTGGGTGCTCCGGATGAGCAGCTTCTCCGTGACGACGACCGGGATCCCGGCCAGCGTCAGCTCGTGCGCCAGCATCAGCCCGGTCGGGCCCGCCCCCACGACGATGACTTCGGTCTGCACAGCAACCTCCGAAAGAAGAAACCAGGTGCAATTCTGCACTCAGTCTACCACAAGGTAGACTGAGTGCATGAATCAGCACATGGGCCTGCGGGAACGCAAGAAGGAACGCACCCGGGAGACGATCGCGGCGACCGCGATCCGCCTCTTCCTCGACAAGGGCTTCGACCAGGTGTCGATCACCGAGATCGCCGAGGCGGCGGACGTCTCCCGGCGCACCCTCTTCGCCTACTTCCCGACGAAGGAGGACCTCGTCCTCCAGCGCTTCGCCGACCACGAGAGCGAAGCGGCCCGCATCGTCCGCGCCCGCCCGGACGGCCAACCCCCGCTGGAGGCGCTGCGGACGGCCCGCCTCGACGCCCTGGCCCGGCGCGACCCGAACACCGGCCTCTGCGACGACCCCGAGGTCATGGCCTTCCTCCGCCTGATCGCCGGCACCGAGAGCCTGGCATCACGGCTGATCCGCTACTCCGAACGCGGCGCCGAAGCCCTGTGCGCGGCCCTGCAGGAGGCCGACGTCGACCCAGTCACCGCCCGCCTCGTGGCCGCCCAGGTGATCGTGGTGCAGCGCGAGCTCGCGATCATGCACCAGGAACACCTGGCCGCCGGCACCTCCGCCGACGACCACTACCCGGCAGCCGTCCACGCCACCGAGCGCGCCTTCGACCTGCTGAGCAACGGACTGGGCTAGGGCGGGCCTTTCGGCTCGGGGTCGTTCAGCAGCGCCTCGACGAGGCCCGGTGGGTCCGGCGACCTTGGTGCCCCAGAGGTCGTAGTCGGTGCACAGGAGCCACGACCGGTCCGCGGCCCAGACGTTGGACGGACTGAAGTCGGCCTCGGGGTTGTCGTACAGGGCCACGGCATCCCCGAGACCGACGGGATCCCCCGTCCGCCGGGCTCGGGGTGGTGCTACGACGCGTCGTCGGCCTTTGCCGGTTGCCAGCGGCGGGCGCGGCCTCGGGGGGCTATGGCTCCGGCGACGGCTACCAGGCCGATCGTGCCCAGTGCGGTCAGGGCCACCGCTGTGGCCTGGGCGGGGGCTTCGGATGTGGGGCGGCCGGGTGGCATCGCCAGGGCGGCCGTGGTCGGGGTGGTGGGGTGCGGGCTCGGGGACGTCTCGTGGTCGAGCGTGCTCGTCACGGCCGCGACCAAGTCCACCGTTCCGTAACCGAGTTGCGGATCGGGCACCGGGCCGCCCGGGCGGTACGCGGTGGCTTCGAGACGGGCCGTCAGCTGGTCGGCGGTGAGGGTCGGGCGGTAGCCGAGGACCAGGGCCGCCGTGCCGGCGACGAAGGCCGTCGCGAAGCTCGGGCCCGCGCCCGTGTAGTAGCCGCCCGCCGCCGGGCCGGGGCCGGTCACGGCGTCGCCCGGGGCGGCCAGGTCCACCCGGCCGCCGACCGCCGCGTTCTCCGGCAGCGCCCCGGCCGGGCCGAGGTCGCGGACGGCCAGCACCTCGGGGTAGGCGGAGGGGTAGACGGGGGTCGGTTTGGCCTGCGCGGTGGGTGCGGTGTCGGGCCCGGCCGGGGCGACGATCAGCGCGCCCTTGGCCCGGGCCCGGCGCACGGCCCCGGCCAGTGCGTCGTTGCCCTCGGGGACGGTGACGCCGACGGCGATGATGCGCGCGCCCCGGTCGGCCGCCGCCGTGATGCCCTGGGCGAGCCGGTCCGCGGTGGTCGTGCCGGTGTCGTCGGTGACGCCCACCGCCAGGACCCGCGCGTGCGGCGCCAGGCCGGAGAAGCCGGTGCCGTCGCGGCGGTCGGCGGCGATCAGCCCGGCCAGGAAGCTGCCGTGGCCGACGCAGTCGTGCGCCGGGTCGGCGGCGCCGTCGAGCCTGGGCGCGAAGTCGGTACGGCCGGCGAGCAGTCCGGAGCCGTCGCCCAGCCCCGAGCCGAGCACCGCGACCGTCACTCCGTCGCCACGGCTCAGCTGCCACACCCGGTCGGGCCGCAGGAACGTCTGCGGCCAGGGCGTGAGCTGGGTGCCCTTCGCCGACGCGGGCAGGCAGCCCGCGGGCTTCCCGGACACGTCCCGCCGCACCTGGCTGACGCCCGGCAAGGCGTCCCCGGGCGAGGAGGACGGCGAGGGCGCGGTCGCGGGCGCAGGTGTGTCGGCCCATGCGGCTCCCGCCGGAAGCAGCAGCGCAGCGGCCAGGACCGTCGCCGAAGCCCGCACTACGAAGGGCCGTCGGCCGGCGGTGGTCGAGGCGGCGGACGGTACGGACGCCGACAACGCCCGCCGTGCCCGAGGCCGGCCGGCCGACGGCTCGCGCCCGCCCGCCTGCCCCGGTTCCTCGTCGGGCGAAGGCCGCCGGCCGGCGGTGGTCGGGGAGGGGGTCGGCAGCGCGGGCTCATCCCCACACGCGTCCCCCACGGACGCCGACGCCCCGGCTGCCGGTCCCCTCCCCTCCCCGCTCCGCCGGCCGACGGCTGTCATAGGGGCGGCCGGGACCTCGGCCGCCGGGACCACCTCGTCCACCGGGACCACGTCGTCCACCGGGACCACGTCGTCCGCCCGGCGCCTCACGAGAAGCCGCCGATCCGGCCTGCCGCAGCCCCGCGCGGCAGCGGTCGGCGGGCCCGTGGGGCCCGGTCGGCCGAACGGACCGCCGCCGCTCCTGCCACCGCCCCCGTCACCCGGCTCACGCGAAACTGCCGATGCGCTCGGCCGGGATGTCCTGGGGCAGCAGGAGGCTGAGTTCGTCCAGGTCCCCGATGTCCAGGCGGGACAGGCGGCCCGCCTGACGCGTGATCATCGCCTCCAGCACCTGCCGCGCGAAGCGGCCGTTGCCGAAGGAGTTGTCGCGCGGAACGGCGCGGAAGAGGGCGCTCAGGGCCGTCAGGGTGTCCGGGGTGCAGGTGTAGCCGGCGGCCTCGGCCTGGAGGCGGACGATGGTGATGAGTTCGTCGTCCGAGTAGTGGTCGAAGGTGATCTCGCGGGAGAAGCGCGACGCCAGACCGGGGTTGGAGGCGAGGAAGCCGCGCATTTCCTCCTGATAGCCGGCGACGATGACGACGACCTCGTCGCGGTGGTCCTCCATGAGCTTCATCAGCGTGTCCACGGCCTCCTGGCCGAAGTCGCCGCCCCCGCCGTGCCGGGGCGTCAGCGTGTACGCCTCGTCGATGAAGAGCACGCCGCCGCGGGCGCGTTCGAAGGCGTCACGGGTCAGCTGGGCGGTGTGGCCGATGTACCGGCCGACGAGGTCGGCGCGGGCGGTCTCGATGAGCTGGCCGCCGGGCAGCACGTCCAGTTCGGCGAGGAGTTCGCCGTAGAGGCGGGCGACGGTGGTCTTGCCGGTGCCGGGCGGGCCGGAGAAGACGAGGTGGTGGCTGATGGTGGCCGCCGGGAGGCCGGCCTCGATGCGGCGGCGGGTCTGGCGGGTGAGGTTGACGAGGTCCTCGACCTGTTCCTTGGCCGCCGCGAGGCCGACCATCGCGCGCAGCCGGTCCAGCAGGCCGGGCGCCGTGGGTTCCTCCTCCCCCGCCGCGGCCCGGGCGACCGCCGCCGCGGCCTCCTCGCCGACGTCGGCCGGGAGGAGCAGGGTGAGGTCGGCGTTGTCGAACTGCTCGAGTTCGGCGAGCCGCCCGGCCTGCCGGTCGACCATCTCCTCGAACACCTTGCGCGCCGCCCGTCCGTTGCCGAAGTCCGGGCCCTTGGGCATCCGTTCGAAGTGGACGGCGAGGGCCTCGCGCGTGCCCGGGGCGAGTTCGTAGCCGTGGCTCGCGGCCGCCCGCTCGACGATGGTGGTGAGCTCGTCGTCGTTGTAGTTCTCGAACTCGACGGTGCGGCTGAAGCGGGAGGCGAGGCCCGGGTTGGAGGCCAGGAACTCGCGGATCTCGTCCTCGTACCCGGCGACGATCACCACGAGGTCGTCGCGGTGGTCCTCCATGAGCTTCACGAGCGTGTCGATCGCCTCCCGGCCGAAGTCGGGGCCGCTGCCGCCCGATCCCGCGGAGAGCGTGTAGGCCTCGTCGATGAACAGCACGCCGCCGAGCGCCTCCTTGACCACCTCGGTGGTCTTGAGCGCGGTGCCGCCGATGATGGAGGCGACCAGGTCGGCGCGCGCCACCTCGGTCAGGTGTCCGCTGCGCAGCACGCCGAGTTCGGCCAGGATCGCGCCGTAGAGGCGGGCGACGGTGGTCTTGCCGGTGCCCGGCGGCCCGGCGAAGACGAGGTGGCGGCTCATCGGGAGGGCGGGCAGGCCGGCCTGTTCGCGGCGGCGGGCGAGCTTGTTGAGGTTGACGAGCGTGGCGACCTGGTCCTTGACGCCCTCCAGGCCGACGAGGGTCTGCAGGACGGCCTGCGGGCCCTGCTCCTTCACGGGGGCGGCCGCCTCACCGGCCGGGCCGTCCGCAGCGGCCTCCACGGCGGCCGGGGTCGTCGCGGCGGCCGCGGCGGCCGTGCCGTGGGCGTCCGCGGAGCGGTTGTCGCGGCTGTCCAGGTGCTCGACGGCGAGCCGTTCGGTCGGCTCGGTCTGCCGCAGGCCCGCGCCCTCGTTCTCGGCGACCACGCAGTCGCTCAGCCGGACGGGCTCCGCGGACTCCGAACGGACGCCGTCCACGGTGTTGTTGGTCATCCGGCAGCCCGTCAGGGTCGCCCTGGCGCCGGGCAGGAGGTGCAGGCCGTGCCGCCGGTTGGCCCGCAGGCCGGCCCGGGTGGCGGTGAGTTCGCCGTCGTGCTCGACGCTCACGCCGTCGTACGCGTTGTCCTCGGCGTCGACGTCGCGCAGCGTCGCGACGCCCTCGGCGCCGACCGAGATCCCGCAGCCCTTGCTGCCGCGCACGGTGCTGCCGCCGACGTAGGTGTTCGCGCCGTCCTCGATGCGCACCCCGTCGCGCCCCGAGTCGACGACGGTGGCGTCCTCGATCCGGCCGCGCCCGTCGCGCAGCACCTCGACGCCGTGCCCGGCCGCGGCCGTGACGGCGAGGCGGCGCAGCAGCGGGTTGGCGCCGTCGCGGACGACGACCCCGGCGCCGGCCGCGTCCCGCACCTCCAGGCGGTCGAACTCGGCCGCGCTCTCGCCGGTCAGCTCGACGCCGTCCGTCTCGCCGTCGCGCACCACCGTCCGGACCAGGCTCGGCCCGGCGGACTCCCCGACGTGGATGCCGGCCTGGACGGCGGACGTCACCTCGCAGTCCTCGAAGGTGCCCCTGGCGCGTCCGGAGACGTGCAGGCCGTTGCCCTGCGTGCGGACCGCGCGGCAGCGCCGCAGCAGCGGGTCGGTGCCGTTGGTGAGCACGTAGCCGTGGGCGCGCACGGCGCTGACGGTGCAGTCCTCCAGCTCCACGCGGGCGGTGGAGCCGATGAAGACGCCGAGCGCGCTGTCGCGGATCTGCGTGCGCACCACGCGGGTGGTGCTCTGCTCCTCGAGTGCGATGGCGGGCTTGTCGGTTGCGGAGATCTCGCAGTCCTCGATCACGCCGCGGGACTCGCCGTTGGCGCACACGCCGTTGCCCCGGGCGTCGCGCAGCACGCAGCGGCGCACGGTGGGGTTGGCGCGCTCGCCGATCACCAGGGCGGAGGTGCCCAGGTGTTCGATCACGCTGTCCTCGATGACGCTCGCACCGGTCGAGGTCTCCACCAGGCCGGCGCCCGCCGGGTTCACCACGCGGCAGCCGCGCATCGCCAACTCGCCCTGCTGGCGGGTCAGTACGGCCGTCCAGGCGCTGCCGGCCACTTCGCAGTCCTGGAGGGCGAGCTGGCCGCGCGGCACGTCCACGGTGGGCAGTTCCTCGTCCCGGCCCTGGAGCACCAGGCCGGTCAACTGCACCGCCTCGGCCAGCACCTGGAGCACCGAGCCGCGGCGCGGACTGATCCGCACGCTGCCCCGGACGTCCTCGGCCGTGATCGTCACCATCTTGGTGACCACCAGGTTCTCCTCGTACCGGCCGGGGCGCACCGAGATCACCGCGCCGCTGCGGGCCGCCTGGAGGGCCTCGCCGATCGTGCGGTAGAAGCCCGGCTGCGAGCCGGACTCCCGCTGCTCCGCACAGACCGTCAGCACCGCGCGTGACATGCGTGGGGGTTCCCTTCGTTGGGGGTGGAGCGTGGGGCGGTCAGGAGGTGCAGGTCGCGCGGATCGCGCTCGCCGCGTGGTGGGCGTGGGACACGCCGCTGCCCCAGTCCACGCCGCGGGTGTGGAGGGTGACGGACAGCGAGCCGCTGTAGGCGAAGCTGCCTACGTTCACCCAACTTCCCTGACTGGCCGTCTGGTTGACGTTGAAGGAGCCGCCCGATCCGCCGCTCTGCACCGTGTAGTACGTCGGGTGGCCGCCGACCTTCGTCACGTCTCCACTCGCGGGGACGTAGACGGACAGGGCGCAAGTGCTGGCGTTGCCCAGGTTGAACGTCCACACCACCGAGGCGGAGGGGTCGTCCTTCGAGGCGTCGCCGTACATCGGGACCGAGGTGTAGCTGCCGTTGCAGCCGTCGCCGCTCCAGCCGCCGGAGTTGCCGATCCAGCCCTCGATGCCCTTGCTAAACCGGCCGTTCTCCCGGTAGGAGCCCTTGCCGCTGCACCCCGGGCCGAGGACCGTCACCACGGGCGGCGGGTCGGCGGGCTTCGCGGGCGGGACGGGCTGCTGCGGGGCCGGCTGCTGGGGCGCGGGCTGTTGCGGGGCGGGCTGCTGCTGGCCCGGGACGGCGGGCTTGGCGGCCCCCGGCGCGGGCTGCTGCGGGGCGTTGCCGCCGGCGCCGCCGGACCCGCCGGAGCCGCCGCCCGATGAACCACCCGTCGTGGCCGCCGGGTTGCCGCCGCCCTGGTTCACCGTGCCGGGCTGCCGGGCCGCAGGCGCGCCACCGGCCCCGGGCGCGCCCGCCGCAGGGGCACCGGCCGACTGGCCCGGGACGACCGGCTGACCGGCGTCCGTGCTCGGCGCACCCGCGACGGGGTCGCCGACGGGCACCGCGGCACCCGGTGCAGTGCCGCCGGGTGCGCCCTGGTCTCCGGGGGGCGCGCCGTTGCCGCCGCCGTTGCCACCGTTGTTGCCGTCGGTGCCCGGCACGTACCCGTTGCCGCCGTCGCCGCCGCCCTGCCCGTACCCGGGCGGGTTGTCCGCCTGCGCGGGACCGTGCTTCGGATCGCCCCCGCCCAGCTGCGTGACCACGACGGACGCACCCACCAGCACCAGGCCCACCGCGACGGCGGCCGCGACCATCGGACGCGAAACCCGGCCCGGACGCGGGCCGTCGGCGGCGGTCGTGGCGCCCTCGCGGTCCGCCACGGCCGCCTCCGCGAGCGCCTCCGGCGTGGCGGCGGCCGTCCCGGCCTCGATCAGGGGGGCGGACTCCGGCAGTGCCGGCGGCGGGGCGGGCTCGGTCCCGGCCGGCACCTCCGGCGCCGACCCGACCGCGCCGCCCGAACCCGGCTCGGAGAGAGCCGGACCGATCTCGGCCGTCTCGTCCTCGCCCTCCGCCTCGGCTGCCACGGCCCAGTTGACCACGGGGAGGTGAAACCCGGGCGAACCCTGGCCCCCATCGCCGCGCTTCTCCTCGCCCACGCTCATCCCCTGCACTCGACGCCACTCCTACAAGCACCGACGGACGGCGCCCCCACTCGCGTTCAGTCCGCTACCGCCCCACCGTCCGCCAAGCACCGACGGACGGCGTCCCGCTCGCGTTCAGTCCGCTACGACCCGACCGACCACACCGCGGCCCGACCCGGCTCCGGCGGCGCCAGGACGAACGCCGCCGCCCGCTCCAGCACCTCGCGGCCCGGCCGGACGCACGGCCCGTCCCCCTGTGCCCGGACGTGCGCGAGCAGGCCCGGCTCGGGTGCCACGCCGTGGGTCTCCAGGTAGTAGGTCACCGTGTCGGTCCAGATCCACTGCCCATCCGTCCGGAAGCCGAGCGGCACCACGCCGCGCCGCTCCGGGTCGACCACGTCGTCCATGAGCGTCGGCGTGAGCAGCACGGCCGCCCCGTCCCGCAGGTAGCGCACCACGGCCCGTCGCTCCGGCCCCTCCGCCAGCCGGGGACGGCCGGGCGCGAACCCCGGGCCCGTCACCGGATCCACGGCGTCGAAGACCGCCGCGAGCCTGAACCCGTCCCGCTCCGCCTCGTTCACCTTCGGCACTCCTCCCGCACGTCCGGCGCGTTCCGCACCGGGGCTCACGTCTCTCCGACGGCCGGGCGACGGCGGAGGGTTCAACCGGGACCCGACTACGAGACCGAGGCCCACCCGGTCCAGTTGCCGTTGGTGTCACGGGCACGCGCCCAGATGTGGCCGTCGGAACCGACCGCCCCGATCTCGAAGTTGCCGAACCCCATGTCCGAAGCCAGAACGCTGACCGGACCCGCCAGCACACCGCCCATGGAGAGCCAGCCGCTCTTGTGGCCGGCCTTGTCGGTGGTCCAACGCGTCCACACCGCGTGGTCGGTGCCGATGACGAACACCTCCTGACGGCCGTCGCGGAAGTAGTACGTCGCCGTGCCGTCCCCGTACGCGCCGCCGCAGAGGAACTTGCCGTCCCACACCTTGCTGCTGCACGTGCCCACACCCTTGGCACCCGAACCCGTGCCACTGCCGCCCGTGCCCGCCGCACTCGCGGGCGCCGCGCCGATGGCGATGGCGGCGAGCGCGGCCACGGAAGCCGCAACGGCCTTGATCTTCTTCATGATTGCTCCATTGCTCCAGGGAAGGGACACCGGGACCAGCCGGGGCCGGGCGAACACGTCGGCCCCTCACAAGTGCTGACGGAGACCCCGCCGGAACGGGTTCAACCCGCCCGGTACGCAATCCGGTTCGACACAGCGCGCCCCGATCACGCGACCCGCCGCAGCCAGGCCTCCGCGAGCGCGGCGTGACCGGCCGGCGTCGGGTGCACGCCGTCCGCGGACCAGTGCTCGGGCGTGACCGCCGCCGCGAGTCCGGCGAACATGCCGTCGGCGGCGAGCAGTTGGGCGCCCTACCGGCGGGCGAAGCGGCGCACCGCCCGGATCTTCCGGTCCAGGTCGGTGCGCCACTCCTCACGCTGCTCCTCCCCGATGCGCGCCGCGCCGCGCGTCACCGGGCCCGCAGCGCCTCACGTGTGGCTCACAAGACGGTGTCACCGGGCGCGGGCGTCAGTGCGACGATGCCCTTGCGATCACCGCCGGCCGGCCGCCCCCAAGTCCAGGCGGTAGTGCGCCGGGTGGGGCGGGCGGACGCGGTCGGCCGGGGCGATGGCGTCCCGGCGGGCGAGCCACGTGCGGAGACGGTCGGGGGCGGGACGGATGCTCCCCACCTCGTGGAGCAGCACACGGGCGGGGACCCCGGCAGCCGGGTCCGCGGCGTCGACGGCCACCACCTCGAAGCCCGTCCCCGGTGCGAACACCACCGCCGCCGGCTCGCCCGGCTCGCCGAACGCCGAACAGCGCCGCCCGCCGACGGACCACACCGCGAACTCCACCTCCACGTCCTCCCCGAGATCGGCCCCCACCGCGGCCAGCCCGCTCACCGGAGCCCGCTCGGTGAAGACCGCACCGGGCGTGAAGCGCGCCAGGTCGCATCCGCTGGCGGGGGCCGCGAGCAGCACGCCGCCGTAGTGGCTCGGGAGCCGGCGCAACCCGGCAGCAAGGCACCGCAGGTACGACCCCAGCGGGCCGGGCGCACCCATCCGGGCCGCCGCGACCAGGGCCTCACGGGCGACGGGGACGGCGGACTCGGCATGGTGCACCAGGACCGCGACGAGCTCCGGCCCGGGGTCGCCCCCGGCGGCCTGCGGGCGCAGACCCGGCAGCCTCGTCGACGCGTCCTCGGCCCGGCGCGCGAGGCGCGGGTACGCGGACCCGAGGAGGGCGACGAGGGCGGTGCGGTCCGCGGCCGGGGTGGGGGCTTCGGCGGGCTGGGGAGACGGTTCGTCCGCCCGGTCCGACGACGGCTCACCCGGCATCGGCCCGGCGGCAACCCCGCCGGCGCGCTGCGCGATCGCGCTGCCGCCCGTGTCCGGTACGGCGGCTCCCGGGATCGAACTCGGCCGATCGCCCGACGGATCGGACGGCAACTCGCCGAGCGTAGCCCCGCGGGCCGGCCCTTCCGGACCCTCGGCGGTCGCATCGCCGTCCGGCTCCGCCGCTGTGTCCGGCCACGAACTCTCCGGCCCACCAACCGGCGGCGCGCTGACGGACCCGTCAGTGCCTCCGGAGACCCCGCCGACGCCCGGCACCACCGTCGCGCTCGGATCAGAACCCGATTCGGCGCCCGGCAACGCACCCTCCGGCCCAGCCAACGGCCGCCCGCCAGGCGCCGACTCGGCCATGCCCACGGAGGCCGCATCGTCGGCCGGTGCCGCTGCCGCCGGGAGCGCGGGAGCCGGCCTCGGGGCTCCGCTGGTGGCGGACGGCGACGTGCCATCCCTCAGGCCACCGACGGCGGAGACCGGAGTCGGCGCAGGTACGGGTTCGGGAGGCTCCTCGCTCCCCGGGGCCTCAGCCACCGGTGGTGCCGGGGACGCCCCGGCAGCCCCCCGATCCGGCGCCGGCGGCGGGGCAGGTACCGAGAAGTCGGTCCCACCGACTTCTCCCGCCACCATGGCCGCCGACACGACCGGCGCCCCATCACGTTCCGACGGCGGCACCGCTGTGTCCGGGCCTCGGGTGACCGCAAGGGCCGACTCCGCCAGCGGGCCAGGTACCGAGAAGTCGGTCACGCCGACTTCTCCCGCCACCATGGCCGCCGACACGACCGGCTCCTCGTCACATTCCGACGGCAGCGCCTCTGCGTCCGGGCCGAGCGATGCCGTCGACGCGGGAGACGTGGATTCCCCTGCCCCGACCCCGTCGAGCAGCCCTGGCGCGCCAGGCGCCCCGGCCGCGTCGCCGCTCCAGAACGTCGACGGATCCTCGGCGGGTGCGGAAGGCCCGTCCGGCGCCGGATTCGCGTACACCGTCGATGCCGACGCCACCGGCGGCGCGGCAGCGGCCGGCGGAAGGCCGGACTCGGGCGCACCCACGCCCGAAGACCCAGGCGCCGCACCTCCATCCCGCGACACGGTGGCATCCGACACCGGCACGTGGGCTGTGGAAGGCCCAGGAGCCTGAGCAGGGGCCACGCCGGCAACCGACGGATGGCCGGGTACCACACCGCCATCCCACGACACGGTGGAATCCGACACCGGCACGCGGGCTGCGGAGGGCCCAGGAGCCTCAGCAGCGGCCACCGGCGCCACACCGGCAACCGACGGTGCGCCGGGCACCGCGCCGCCATCCCGCGACACGGTGGAATCCGGCTCCAGCACCGGCGCCGCCACGGGCGCGAGCCCAAGCGCGACCGGCGGCGCGTCGGTATCGGAAGACCCCAGCGCCGCGCTGGACGTCGGCTCCGGCGCCGCACCGCCGACGGCCAAAGGCCTGGCCGCCGCCGTCCCAACGGACACAGGAGCCGACACCCCCGCCTCTCCCCGCCCCCGCAGCGGCTCCGGCGCCGGGACGGATGCCCCCGGCTCCGGGGCGGGCCACAGGGGTTCCGGCCCCAGCCAGTCCATGCCGTGGAGCCGGGCGCAGAAGCGGCCCACCGTCTGCGACTCCGCGTCCATCGTGCCCGCCACCACCAGGCCGAGCCGGGGCGCGGACGGGAGGGTGGCGAGGGCGTCGCCGAGGCGGGCCCAGGTGTCCTCGGTGACCGGGCGGCCCGGGGTGCCGACGACGAGGACGGGGCGGGCCGGGTCGGGGCGGCGCATGCGGGGGCCGCGGTTGGTGGTGCCGGTGGGACGGAGCCACAGGCCGGCCGCGACGGCCTCCAGTTCCCAGCCGGGGAAGGCGGGGTAGCGGGCGGGTCCGGGGGCGGTGGGGGCGTCGGGGCGGCTGCGCCAGCCGACGGCGGTGACCTTGCGTTCGACCGGGCAGGCGGCCAGTTCGGTCAGGTACGGCTCCCAGCCGGCCGTCCCGTCGGGCGCCACGTGGACGTGGTGGTGCCCGGCGCCGTCGCGGACGGGCAGGCCGATCGCGGCCCGCACCTCGTACCGGAGCGAGGCGGCCACGACCGCGGCCAGCTCGACGAGTTCGATCGGCTCGGCCCACGGAGCGCTGAGCAGCAGCACGGAGTCCGGGCGCGCGGACGTCATCACATCGGCGGCCGAATGGACGAGTTGGACGCCCGAAGGCAGCCTCCCCGACGGCTCGCCGATCACCAGCACGACGGCGCCGTCCCGCCCCGAGGCGTGGTCGAGGATCGCGGGCCGCCCCGCGGGTGTCCCGGACGTCGCCCAGAACGCGCCCCCGGCCAGCGGCGTGAGCGTCGCCGCCGCGGGCCACCGCTCGCCCAGGGGCTCCGCCTGGCCGCCGCCCGGCCGGCAGCGCCACCAGGAGCCGGCCACGGCCCGCAGGGTGCCGTCGGGCTCGACGGACACCACCGCGTCCGGCGCGACGACCGTCAACCCGGCGCGCCCGGCGAGGAGTTCGGCCGGCCGGCGACCGTCCGGCCCCGGCGCGGCGAGGCCGGAGGCCGCGAGGACGAGCGTGTCCGCGCCCAACCCGTAGGCCGCACCCGTCAGTTCGGGCAGCGACGCCCGCAGCACGGGCGCCGCGTCCTCGGCCGCCGCGAGGACCAGCAGGCTGTGCGCCTCGGCCCGCACCGGCGCCAGGGCCGCCGCCAACCCCGCCGCCTCCGCACCCGGCGGCGCGATCACGAAGTGCGGCCCCAGTCCACGCAGCGTCGACCGTTCGACGCCCTCCGTCGTCACCCGGCTCATCGATCGACCCCCATCAACCCGCCCACCTCCGACAGCCGACCGCTGTCCGCCCCCGCCGACCCTCCGCCGGCCACTACGCGCCCAGCTCCCCACCCGAACCACCCGAACCACCCGAACCGCCCGAACCGCCCGGGCCGTCGGAGCCGCCCGAGCCGCCCGGCCCCGCCAGGCGGCCGGTCTGCACCTGCACCGTCCGTCGCCGCGTGATGTACAGCCCGCGCCCCGCCGGGAACTCCCTCGGCTTGAGGTTGCCGAACAAGTAGCCCTCGGACGGCGGGCAGGAGAGCAGCAGCGTGGGCGAGTTGACCTCCTGGAGCTTGCGGACCAGCGGGTCGCCCATGGCCCGCGCGATGCCGTTGGCGCCGCGGGCGACGACGAGGTGGAGCCCGATCTCCGCGCCCTGGGCGAGGTCGTCGAGGAGGGCGGCGAACGGGTGGGCCCCGGTGCCGGCGCCGACGAGGTCGTAGTCGTCGACGAGGATGAACAGTTCGGGCCCCTCCCACCAGTCCCGCAGCTTGAGGCGGGCGGGGGTGATGTCGGCGGGCGGGATGCGGTTCTTCATGGCGCGCGACGCCCCGTCGACGATCTGGCGGAGCTTGTCGACGGCGACCGCGTAGCCGAGGCGGTACTCCTCGGGGACGGCGTCGTAGAGGCCGCGCCGGAAGTCGACGAGCATGATGCGGGCCTCGGCGGGCGTGTAGGCGCTGGTGATGCCGCGGATCACGAGTTCGAGCAGGTTGGTCTTGCCGGATTCGCTGTCGCCGACGACGAGCAGGTGCGGGTTCTCCTCGAAGTCGTGCCACAGCGGGGCGACTTCGGTGTCCTCCAGGCCGATGGCGACGCGCAGCCGACCTTCCGGCGCGGGCAGCCGGCCGGCGTCGAGGCTGAGCGGCAGCATCCGGACCTCGGGGGCGCGGGGCCCGGTCCAGTGGGCGGCGACGGCGTCGACGAGGTCCGCGACGCCCTCGCCGAGGTCGTCGGCGCTGCCGGAGCCGTCGATGCGGGGCAGGGCGGTGAGGAAGTGGAGCTGGTCGTCGGTGAGGCCGCGGCCGGGGAGCTTGGGCACCTTGGCGGCGGCGCGCATGTTGATGACGGAGTCGACGGAGTCGCCGAGGCGCAGTTCGAAGCGGGTCTGCAGCTGGTCGCGCAGGCCGCCGGTGATCTCGCCCCAGCGGGTGGTGGCGATGACCAGGTGGACGCCGTAGTTGATGCCGCGCTGGGAGATGAGGGTGAGCGGCTGGACGAGGTCGTTGAACTCCTGGCGCAGGGTGTTCCAGCCGTCGATGACGAGGAAGACGTCGCCGTGCGGGTCGTCCGGGAGTCCGCCGGCCGCCTTGCGGCGGCGGAAGGCGGCGACGGAGTCGATGCCGAGTTCGGCGAAGTACTTCTCGCGCCGGGTGATGATGCCGTTGACCTCGGCGATGGTGCGCAGCACCCGTTCGCCGTCGTGGCGTCCGGTGACGCCGCCGACGTGCGGCAGGCCGCGCAGGGCGGAGAGGGTGCCGCCGCCGAAGTCGAGGCAGTAGAACTGGACCTCGCGCGGGGTGTGGGTGAGGGCGAGGCCGGTGACGAGGGTGCGCAGCAGGTTGCTCTTGCCGCTCTGCGGGGCGCCGGCGATGCCGACGTGGCCGCCGGCGCCGGACAGGTCGGCGGTGAGCAGGTCCCGCAGTTGCTGGAAGGGGCGGTCGACGACGCCGACGGGCAGCCGCAGGGCTCCGTGGGTGTGTTCGTCCTCGGTGGTGAGGCCGCGGTCGGGGTGCGGGACGAGCGGGGGCAGGAGTTCGTCGAGGGTGGGCGGGACCCCGAGGGGCGGCAGCCAGACCCGGTGGGCGGGCGGTCCGGCGTCGCGCAGGCGGTCGGCGGCGATCTCCAGCAGGGAACCGGCCGACGCCGTGGCCTCCTCCTCCACCTCCACCACGGGCGCCTGGCGCTGCATCACGTAGTCCGTGCCGTACCGGACGACCTGTCCGGCGACGACGGCCTGCTGGGCGGCACGCCGCTTGGGCCGGTACGGTCCCGAGACGTAGGCGGCCTTGAAGCGGGTCAGGGTGGAGATGTCGCTGCGCAGGAAGCCGTTGCCGGGCTGGGAGGGCAGCTGGTAGGCGTCGGGGACGCCGAGGACGCCCCGGCTCTCCATGGCCGAGAACGTCCGCAGGCCGATCCGGTAGGACAGGTGGGATTCGAGCGCGCTCATCCGGCCCTCGTCCAACCGCTGGGAGGCGAGCAGGAGGTGGACGCCCAGCGAGCGGCCGAGCCGCCCGATCATCACGAACAGCTCCATGAAGTCCCGGTGGGCGGAGAGCAGTTCGCTGAACTCGTCGACGACGACGAACAGGGTGGGCAGCGGCCGCAGCGCCGCGCCGCCCTCGCGCGCCGTCTCGTACTCCAGCAGCGACGCGTACCCGGCGACGCGCAGCAGCTCCTGGCGGCGCACGAGTTCGCCGTGCAGGGCGTCGCGCATGCGGTCGACCAGCGAGGCCTCGTCGGCGAGGTTGGTGATGACGGCGGAGGTGTGCGGCAGGGTGTCGAGGCCGAGGAAGGTCGCGCCGCCCTTGAAGTCGACGAGGACGAAGTTGAGCACCTCGGAGGAGTGGGTGACGGCGAGCGCGAGGACGAGCGTGCGCAGCAGTTCGGACTTGCCGGAGCCGGTGGCGCCGATGAGCATGCCGTGCGGGCCCATGCCGCCCTGCGCGGACTCCTTGAGGTCGAGGTCGACGGGCCGGCCGTCCGGTCCGAGGCCGAGCGGCACGCGCAGGCGCTGCGGGATGCCGCGCTGGGCCCACAGGGCCTCGACGTCGTGGGCGTGCAGGTCGGGGATGCCGAGCAGGGCGGTCAGGTCGAAGTCGGTGGCCAGCGGCTCGGCGACGTCGACGCCGTCGGCGATGCGGTAGCGGGCGAGCTGGGCGGCGAGCCGGGTGGCGGCGGGCAGCGCGAGGGCGTCGGGGCGGCCGAGGTCGGTGACGACGTCCTTGCGGTTGCGGTCGGCGCCGACCATGGTGAGCCGGCCCTCTTCGACGCGCAGCCGCAGGGTGGTGCGGGCCGGGCGCCATTCCAGGGTGTCGGCGAGGTCGACGAGGACGGCGTTGCGGTAGCCGGTGAGCGCGGCGCGGCTGCCGGCGTGCGCGCCGGGGCCGTCGAGGACGAGGACGGTGAACGGTTCGTCGCGGCTCGGGTCGGCGTCGGGCTCGTACGCGGGCCGGCCGGTGAACTCCTCGCCGAGCAGTTGCTCGACCTCGCCGAGGCTGCCCGCGACGAGCCGGACCGGGCCGGCGCCGTCGGTGTCGGTCGGGTGCAGGGCGTGCGGCAGCCACTTGGCCCACTCCCAGTGCGTGCGCCGCTCGGCGTCGGCGACGACGGCGACGTGGAGCTCGTCCGGCCCGTGCACGACGGCGAGTTGGGCGATCATCGCGCGCACGAGCGCGCGGGCGGCCTCGGGATCGTCGGCGCGCAGCAGGAGTTGGGCGAAGCCGCGCAGGTGGATCGCCATCGGCTGGTCGGCGACGGTGCCGTAGGCGTGGATGAAGCGGCGCAGCGCGTGGGCGCACAGCGGTTCGAGGTCCTCGACCGGCTTGGTGGCGAGCGGGGCGAGCGGGGTCGCGAGGCGCTGGGCGCCGAGGCCGATCCGGACGTCGCTGAAGTCCGGGTGCGCGGCCCGCCGTTCCCACAGCCGGGTGGTGCCCACCAGCGACCACAGCTCGCCGGGCGCGGGGTGGCGCCAGGCCAGCGCCTTGCGCTGGGCGTCGATCGAGCGGCGCACCTGGCGGCGCATCTGGGCGAGGTAGCGCAGGTAGTCGCGGCGCTCGGCGCGCAGCTGGTGCTTGCGGTCGCTGGAGCCGCGGAACAGCTGGGTGACGAGCATGCCGACGGCGGACAGCGCCATCATGCCGACCGCGACGTAGCTCAGCGCGCCGCCGCCCTCGGGCCCGGCCGGGCGCAGGAACATGAACACCATCGACAGCGAGCCGAGCGCCATCGGCGCCATGCCGATCATGCTCGACATGCCGCTCTGCTTCTCGGGCAGGACCGGCGGCTCCTGGAGCTGGACGTCGCCGTCCGGCATCTCGGGCCCAGGACGCCTGGGCGTCCGCTTGACCAGGACCACGCTCACTCAGGGCTCCTCACGTTCCGCCACCGTCCTCTCACGCTGACGGGCGGCGGCGACCGCGGGGTTCAGCGGGGTCCGGCCGGACGCGGCCGGGTGCGTGAACGCCGACTCCCGCGCGGCCCGTTCGAGAAGACGGAGAACACTACGGACCCCGACCCCGAGGAGAGGCGTGAGCACCAGCGCCGTCGCAGGACTGTGCCGATTGAGGTTCCACGCGCCGGAGGCGGTCTTCGAACTCGCCGTCCCGGCCGACGTCCCCCTGGCCGACCTGCTCCCCGCGATCATCGGCCACGCCGGCCCCGGCCTCGCCGAGAGCGGCCTGGAGCACGGCGGCTGGGTGCTCCAGCGGCTCGGCGAGGAGCCGCTGGACGAGGAGCGGAGCGTCGAGGCGCTGGCGCTCCACGACGGCGACGCGCTCTACCTGCGCCCCCGCCACGAGGCCCTGCCCCCGGTGCACTTCGACGACCTGGTCGACGGCGTCGCCACCGGCATGCACGAGCGCGGCGACACCTGGCGCCCGGCCCTCACCCGCCGCCTCGCCCTCGCGCTCGCCCTGGCCGCCCTCGCGGCCGGCTGGATCGTGCTGGCCCTCCCGGGCCCGGCCGCCCCGCGGGAGGCCGCGGCGGCGGGCGTCGCCGTGCTCCTGCTGCTCGGCGCGGCCAGCGCCTCCCGCGCGATGGCGGACGCGGGCGCGGGCACCGCGCTCGGCGCCGCCGCCGTCCCGTACCTGGGGCTCGCCGCCCTGCTGCTGCCCGCCGGGCCGGGCGGCGACGACCTGCTCGGGGCCCGGGTGCTCGCGGCCTCCTCCGCCGCGGCGGGCGCGGCCGTGCTGTCGCTGGCGGCGGTGGGGGCCGCGGCGCCGCTGTTCATCGGCCTGGTGCTGGTCGCCGCGCTCGGCGTGCTGGCCGGGGCCCTGCTCCTGCTCGGCCTCGCCGCGGACCAACTCGTCGCCCTCGTCTCGGTGTTCGCCGTCCTGGTCGGCTCCTTCGTGCCGTCCGTGGCGTTCCGGCTCTCCGGCCTGCGGCTGCCGATGCTGCCGCGCAACGCCGAGGAACTCCAGGAGAACATCGATCCCGTCCCGGCCACGGCCGTCCTCCCCCGCGCGCTCGTCGCCGACGACTACCTGATGGCGCTCTACACCGCGATCGGCACCGTCTGCGCGGTCTGTCTCACCGTCCTGCCGTTCACGGGCGGCTGGGCCGGCCCGGCCGAGGCCGGGGCGCTCGCGCTGCTCCTCGTCCTCCACGCCCGCGCCATCGGCAGCATCCGCCAGCGCCTCGTCCTCCTGCTGCCCGGCGTGTACGGCGGCGCCGTGCTGCTCACCCGGTTCACCACGGGCGCCTCCCCCTCGGAACGCCTCGCCCTCCTCGGCGCCCTGGTGGCCCTGACCGCCGCCCTCCTGGTCGCCGCCTGGACCGTCCCCGGCCGCCGCCTCCTGCCCTACTGGGGCCGCATCGCCGACCTCCTCCACACCCTGACCGCCCTCGCCCTCCTCCCGCTGGCCCTCCAGGCCTGCGGCCTCTACCACTCCCTGCGCGCCCTGGGCGGCTGAGCGCCGCGATGCCCGTCCCGTGCCCCGGCCGATCGACACGGCCGGGGCACGGGCGTGGGACCCCCGGGTATTAGCCACGGTCCTCCCGGGCCCGCTCGGCCGCCCGCACTCGCCGGAGCAGTGCCGCCGCGTCCCCCAGTCCGGCTGCCTCGTAGACCCCGGGGTAGGCCTCCCTGATCAGCTCGATGTGGTGCCCGGCGATGACGAGCGCGATGCCGTCCGGCACGTCGTGCAGGTCGAGCAGACCGATCACCGCACTCGCCAGCTCGCCCGCGTTCCTGGCCCCGCCCCGCAGCATCGCGCGGTGGTGGGCCTCACGGCGGCCGTCCGGGACGGCCGCCTCGAAGGTGGCTCCGGGTATGTAGTTGGTGTAGGTGAGCAGGCTGTTGACGAACCGCTGAAGAGCCTGCGGGGACGTCTCGGCGCGTCCGTTCTCGGTGTCATTCACCAGCACGGCGAGCTCCGAACGAGCCGTGTTCAGCCTCTCCCGGTGGTAGGGCTCGATCGGGATGGCCCCGACGCGCTCGTTCTCCTGCCGCTCGGCGTGCCGGGCGACCCGCGCCAGGTTCAGCATGGCCTGGGGGATCCCCTCCCCGGTGACGGCCTGGCGGATCACGTCCTGGTGGACCACCCAGGAGGTGGTGTGCGCGCCCATCGTGCCCGAGAACGGGGACGGGCTGCGGCCCGCGAGGAGCACCTGCCGGATCACGCCGTCCGGTCCGAGAACGGCCTGCGTGGCGAGCGGAGACCGTGCCCGCTCCTCCTCCAGCAGGGCGTCCTCGTCCGGTTCACTGCTGTGATCGGTGGAAGCCGGCGTCCCGGAGTGCTCCGCGGCGGCCGGACCCGACGACGGACCGGGCGCGGCGCCCGCGGTCATCGGCTCGTCCAGCTGCATCTGCTCGAACTGCCCGACCAGATTGCCGAGGTCGGTGATCTCCTTCCTGAGAACGGGGATCTCCGCGCGCTCCTTCTTCGTGGTGAGGCTGCTGGTCAGCCGCTCCAAGCGACCCTCGCGGAGGCCCATGATCCGTTTCGCCTCCTGCACGTACTTGTCGGCCAGTTGCCGGACCGCCGGCCGGATCCGCATCGCCAACTGCACGGCCGCCCGCTCACGGCCCTCATCGCCGTGGCCCCACGCCGCGACGAAGGCATCCGGGAAGGCCAGTTCGACCGACCGGAGGTGCTGTTGGACGAGTTCGTTCATCCGCTGCTCCAAGCCGGCGGAGTCCGGCATGCCCGGGGCGATCCTGCCCAGCGTGTGCGGATCGGGTTCGGCCACCGCCCAGGCCGCCGCCTGTGTGTCGAACAGGTCGAGGACCGCGTCCTGCAGATCCGCCTGCGTCCGGTTGACGGCACGGTCCTCGAAGTCGGCCAGCAGCCGTACGGGACCGGCCTCGGCCTTGCCCTTGCCCGCCGTGGCCGGGCTGACCTCCCGCACGTTGATCGTGGTGAGCGGGATCAGCTCGCGGTAGTGCAGGTAGGCGTCCGCGAACTGCTGCAGCAGCGAGGTACCGAACTCCGGATTCCTCACCCGGGTCAGCAGGTAGTGCAGATCGCGGAGTTCGCGCTCGGCCTCCTCGAGCCTCCGCCGGTGCTCGGGCGGGAGGTGGTCGGTCAACCGCGCGCCGGGCAGCTCACGCACCGCCCCGATCAGGCTGGCGAGCCCGGTCACCGCGTCCGCGGGGCTGTGGGCCCGCAGCCTTCTGGTCAGAGCCGCGACCTGCACGGCGAAGGCCGTGGAGTGGTCACCCATCGTGCCGCTGTACGGGGAGGGCGGGCGGCCGACGACCGTGACGTTGGAGATCCTCCCGTCCGGGCCCGTTTCGAGCTGGGTCACCAGCCCCTGGGCACGCTCCGGCGCCTCGGGACGGTGGAGCAGGTCGCTCGCGTCGTAGTGGCTGCGGCTGCTGGAGTAGAACACCGTGACCTGGCGGTGGGCGGGGTCGCCGAACTCCACGGGAGCCTGCCGGCCTTCCGGGGTGACGATCCGCAACCGGATGCCCAGCGCGTGCGCCACCAGCGGCGCGAACATCTCTCCTTCGGCGGTCGCCCAGTGGGTCCGCCAGTTGGCGACGGCGTCCACCAGTCCCGCGTAGTCGTCCCGGGTGAGGTGAGCGGCCGGATCTCCCCTCAGGACGCGGTAAGCGTGAGTGATCTCGTTCGGCAGACCCTGCGGATCCCGAGCTGCGAGGTACTGTTCGACCACCCTGCGGAGGGCCTCGTGCTCCTCGAGCGTGTGGAGCCCGTGGTCGGTCAACAGCCCTGCCACGCCGCGCGGATCGCTGGTGGCCACCGCCCGCAGGAGACAGAAGCCGTCGGAATCGACGCTCACCAGGTTGCCGTTCTCCGGCTGCTCGCGATGCCCGCCCGAGGACGAACTCTCCTCCTGGCCGCCCGGACCGCCGAACCGTGCCGTGTCCTCCATCGGCCGCAGGTGGTGCTCACCCGGGCCGGCCAGGTGCTCCGCCGGGTGGTACCCCGACGGGAGGTCCCCGGCCGGCAGCTCGGTGCGGACGACCGTGCCGTCCTCGCCGAGGCGGTGGCCGACCCAGTGCCCCCCGGGCACCACGACGGGACGGCCGTGCGCGTCGATGCCGACGTCGGCGGCCACGAGCAGGTGTCCGGGCCCGTCCGGGTTCCCGTGGTCCGGCACGAACCAGACCGGGCCGGTGGCCGCGTGGATCTCCGGGGTGAGCCCGTGCTCGGCCAGGTGCGCCAGGACCTCGGCGACCTGGGTGTGGCCGCCCTGCGAGGCCAGGTCGCAGGCGACGAACCGCAGGGTCGTCCGGCCGTCCCAACCGCCGCTCCGGTGCCACTCGACCAGCCGGTCGGCGAGCCGGCGGGGGCTCAGCGGCAACTGGGCGTCCTTGGTGTGCAGGGCGACCAGCCGGACGGCAGGGTCGTGCGGGAAGTGGGCCAGGGCGTCGGCGGTGGCCGGGTCCGGTGCCTCGCCCGCCGGCCAGAACGGCGCGTCGGCGCTGCCGGGACGGTCGGCGATGGGGTGCTCGGCGTCGGGGCCCGAATACTCGCGCTGCCCGAACGACTGCGGCGCCGGCTTGCCCCACGCGCCCTTCGCCTGCGGCTTCACGGGCTGCGACGACGACTCGGGCGCCCCCGCCTCCGGCTTCTGCGACTCCGCCCCGGCGGTCGTCGCCGCGTCGCTCGGGCGAGCGACGGGCGCGACGGTCTTGTACGCGATCTGGTGGCGCTGCTTCCTCCCCCGGTCGTCCGTGACGGTGACGTCGAACGTCCCGTCGACGTGCTCGTACCCGTACGGGATGGCGACGTTGATCTTCGCGCCCCCGAACGTGAGTTCCCGGCTCGGCGGCACCTTGCCGTCGTCCTTCGGATAGGCGGCCACCACCCGGATCCCGGGGTACGCCTGGTTGAGGTCGCGGACGACGTCCTTGCAGCTCTCGCAGGTCCCCTTGGTGGAGAAGACGGTGAACGTCCCGGACACCTGGTTCTTCTCCTTGAAACCCCAGCTCTCCAGCTGCCGGTACGCCGCGTTCAGCAGGGTGACCTCGGCGTCCTTCCGCTGGTAGCCGAAGGAGTGGTCGGCAGCGGGCTTCCGGAGTTCGGCGGCCACCTCGTCCTCGGCCCGCGCGTACTCCTTCAACTTCTCGAAGGCCTGCTTGTGGAGGTCCGCCGCCCGCTTGTGCAACTCCGCCATCGTCTCCCGCGGTTCGTTCCGGGTCTTGGCGGCCTTCACCCTCTCCTGGATGTCCACGACCTGCCGGTGGAGCTCGACCGCCTCGCCATGGCGGGTCTCCGCCAGCTCGATCTTGTTCCAGAACTCGCGCGGATCCCTCGGCCTGCCCCCTTCGTCCTCCGTGGTCCTCTCCCGTGCGGTGGCGGCCAGCGCGACCGCATCGTCGATCTTCCTGGCGACCGCGGCCAAGTGCTCTCCGGCCGCCTCCCTTTCAGCGGGCTTCGTGACCCAGGTGTCCAGAGCCGTGAACGCGGACTTGTACCCGGCGACCGCCTCCGTCAGTCCGGTGGACGCGGCCTTGTGCTGAGCGGCCGCCTCGCGGAGCACGGTGGCCACCTTTTCGGCCCGCCACTTCTCCGCGCTCTGGTAACCCTTCCCCTGCTTGATCGCCCTCTCGTCCTCGGGCCAGGACTGCGCCTTCAGCTCGTCGAGTCGGGTCCGGTCATTGAGCTCGGGGAACTGCTTCGCGCCGTTGTTGGTCCGCTTCGACGTCCACACGTAGGGGTTCCCGGCCTTGTCCTGCCCCTCCAGGCGCAGGTGCCCGACGGCGAAGGTCATGCCCGGGTGCGGGCCCGGGAGGATCTCGTTGACCAGGGGCCTGAGCACTTCCTCGTCGGTCAGGACGACGGGCTTCGGCTCCTCCCCCTCCGGCGACAGGAGGACACCGTGGGCTTCGTGAGCTCCGTGGGCCGTGGCGGCGGCGGGGTTGAGGGCGAGTTCGATCAGGTCGGCTTCCGAGACGGGGTGGCTCGGCCCCTCCGGTTCGGGGTGCGGCTCGCCGGTCGCCGTGCGCATGAACTCCCGGAAGCCTCCGTACAGTTCCTCCTCGGCACGGGTGCGGCTGACCGGGTTGGCCGGGGCGGGGTGGCCGGCCTGCGGGTCGGGGCCGTACAGGCGCTCCAGCAGGGGCAGCAGTTCCGGGTCGTTGCGCCGGACCCAGTCGGCGCCGTTGTTGCGGGCCGACCGGGTGCTCGGGTCGTTCCCGTGGTTGGTGCCGAGGTAGGCGTTGCTCAGCTGGGCGAAGTACTCGTACTCGTCGGCCGAGGAGTAGTTGCCGACCAGCTCGTCGGCGGCATTGCGTCGCCCGCCGTCGGGCCACGCCGCGACGGGCTCCTCGCCGAACAGGTCGGTCAGCCCGTCCGCCTGGCGCTTGCCGCGGTAGGCCTCCCTGACGAGCGCGTGCTCGTCGCCCGTCAGGCCGAACTTGTGGATGGCGTGGGCGAGTTCGTGGGTGGTCGTGGAGTAGCCCTCGGGATGGGTCGAGGCCCGTCCGAGCGTCGTCGTCGCACCGAGGAGGTTCTCCTCCGTCACGACCACGATCTTCCTGGACTGCACGCCCCGGACGGTCCGCCAGGGCCGGCCGTCGACCTCGGGGAGGTCGTTCAGGTGCTCCAGGCCCGCCACCTCGGTGATCGGCACGTCCCTCGGAACGATGACCACCCGGACCTCCTGCGTGAGGAGCCGTTCCGCGACCTTCGGATCCCGCAGCATGCGCGCGACCTGCTCGTACGCCGCGTACCGCGCCGCGACGGGCTGGTGGGTACGGGGGTCGACGTCCACGATCAGCCGGGCCGCCGCCTCGGCGAAGTCCTCCGGCTCCAGGCTCTCGCGAAGGCCCCTGACGTACTGTGCGTCGCGCGCGAGCTCACGCCGGGCCTCCGGCGCGAGGAGCTCCAGCTCGTGGACGGACCGCACGGGCGCCGGCGCGCCGCCCGGGACGGCGGGGCCCGGCTCCGGCGCCCCCTCCGGCGCCGGGTTGTCGATGTCCATCGCGGTATCGGTGTGCATCGCGGTATCGGTGTGCATCGCGGTACTGGTGTGCATCGCGGTACCGGTGTCCGTCGCGTGATCGATGTCCATCGCGGTGTCACCGTCCCCGGGCCCGTCCACCCTGATCACCTTCTTGGGGTTTCCCTTGAAGGGCAGCACGGGCTCCCCGGTGCCGAAGTCCAGCTTCGCCTTCCGGATCGACGCGAGGATCTTCGGGAGCACGTCACCCGTCGGACCGGTCCGGTCCTCACCGTGCTCGATCGTCAGGTACAGGTCGTCCAGGTTCACGCCCTTCTCCCGGGCGTAGGTGGTGACCCGTTCGAGGTTCGCGGGCTTCAGCATCCAGTCGAAGACCTCCTTCCGCACCTCCTCGACGGCAGCCCGCAGTTCCCCGGGAGCACCGGCGGGCTGCCCCGCGGCACCGCCGGGCCGGTTCTCCGCCCGGAGGTGCCCGAAGGCCCGGTAGAGCCCGCCGTACTCGCGCAGCACCGGCTCCGTCGGCATCCTCCAGGGCCCGGCGGCGTCCTCGGCGCGCGGTGCCGTGCGCCCCGGCTCGGGGTTGAACCGCAGGTCGGCGAGGCGGCGCCCGAGGCGGATGGCGGCCGTCGACAGGGCCAGCGCCTGGGCGGTCGGCAGTTTGTGCTCGTCCTGGATGCCCGCCTTGATGCCGGCGAACGGCCCTCGCGGGTCCAGCGGGGCCGACGTCGAGTGGCTCAGCACGTTCTTGGTCAGCCCGCCCGGCCCGAACTCGGGCCTGCCCAGGCCGTCCCTCGGGATCAGGTGCGGCGGCATCGCGCTGCCGTCCGGGCCCGGTTGTCCGGCCAGCAGCCAGTCGCGGCCGACCCGCGTCCTGACCATCTCCTTCTGCCACGCCTCGGTCGTCTTGTAGCTCGCGGGGTCCACCGGGACCATCGCGTTCCGGTCCCCGGCCGGCTCCCGGTGCGACCGGTTGAGCCGGTCCTCGCTCCGGAACCGGTCGGCGAGGTTCTTCCCGTAGTCCTCCCGGTAGGGCCCGAGTCCGATGGTGTGCCGGGCCGACCTGGCGGAGGAGTTCGGATCGCCGTCGCCCAGGCGGAAGTCCTTGCTGTTCAGACGCGCGGACGGGGTCGCGAGGCCGACGTGCGACTGCCCCAGCGCCATCTTCGGCCCCGCGCCCTTGCCCTTGTACGCGGCCAGCTTCTCCAGGTGGTCCACGACGAGCCGGGACAGGTCGGTGACCGTGGCACCGCCCCGGAAGTCGGTACGGAAGGCCTCACCGCGGTTCGGGAGACGGTTGTTGGACGCGTCGGCACGTACCCTCTCGACGATCTCGTCCCGCCCCTGGCCCAGGGGCGTGGAGGTCTTCGTGGACCGCGTGCTGTTCGGCACGGCCACGGTCTCCGGCTTGCCCTCCAGCTCGTTCCGGTAGTACCGGTCGAGCTCCCAGGCGTTGATCCGGTTGAGCCCGCGCCCGAGTTCCTCGAACTCCGCCCGGCCCGGGCCCCACTTCAGGGCCTGGGTGCCGGTCCCGTCGGCCAGCAGGACCGCCGGCCCGTCGACCATCAGGTTGGGTTCCGGCGCGTAGGGCAGCAGCGGGGCGTACGAGGCCTGCCAGTCGCGCTCCAGCATGTCCGTCTCGACGGCGAGCCTCACCTGCTCCAGGATCTCCGCCCGGCCTCGGGCGTCCAGCCACTGCGCCGGGAGTTGCTTCCCGCTCCTGGTGAACCTCCCTTCCACATCGGCGACGAGCCGGTCCAGGTCCGCCTGTTCGGTGGGCATCCGGTACCCGCCGACGAAGGCCAGCGGGCGGCTGGGGTCGAGGGCGTCGTCGTCGAGGTCGAACCGGTGGTCCGTCTGCTCGCCCGTGCCCGTGGGCGAGTGGTCGGGGTGCGGCTGCGGCCGGTGCAGCGTGTCCTCGACGAAGTTGAAGACGTGCTTGCCCGACGGCACCTTGCGGGAGCCCATGTCGTAGTCCTGCACCGCGAGGTACGGATGCAGGTCGCTGTCCATCATGGCCTTGATCAGCTGGTGGGTCGGCGCGCTGTCGAGGAGCGCGTTGCGCATCTCGCCGTAGGGGAAGACCTCCTCCCCCTTGACCTTGAGCCACGAGAACGTCGACTTCACGACGGCCACCGGCACGCCCATGGTCGCCGCGATGTTCCTGGCCTCCCGGGCGGCGGCGGCGAGGGCCGCCTCCTCGCCCTTCGGGGCGTTCAGGCCGATGACGAAGGCCACCCGGCGGTCCATGCCGTGCGAGCCTTCCATGATCCGCTCGATCACGGTCCTGATCTCGCCGGCGCTCTTGTAGCTCGTCATGGCGCTGACCACGAAGCCCAGCGGTCGAAGAGGGGGGAGGGCATCGGGTTCACCGGGCTTGAGGAACGCCAGGTAGTCCGCCTCGGACAGCTTCGGCACGGCCCCGACGTTCCTCGTGACGTTCTCGAAGGCGGAGTTGCCCGGTCGATCGTCCGTGCCGAGACCACCGATGAGGTCGCTGACTCCGCTCGTGAGTCGCGGCGCCACGAAGGTCGTCGGCCCGTCGCCCTGGCCCGGAGCGGCGACCTGGTGCGGCTGCCCGCCCTGCTCGGTCGGGGAGGACGGCGCCAGGTGCGGGCCGGTGCCGTCGTTCGGGTGCACCGGATCCTTGCCGTAGAGGCGCTTCAGCAGAGCGGACACCTCCGGCGGCTCGTTCCGCCGCACCCGGTCGGGCCCGCCGTCGGTGCCGAGGTAGCCCTCGGTGACGCGGGCGAAGTACTCGTGCTCGCCCCGGGATACGTCGTCGCCCGTCCGCTGCCCCGCACCGGCCCCCTGCTCCCCGCCCTCCGTCCGGGTCCGGTAGGCCTCCCTGATGATCGCCCGGTCCCGGGTCGGCAGCACGTCGAGGACCGCGTGGGCGACGTCGTGGGTCGTCGTCGGGTGCCCGCCGGGCACGGCGCCCACCCGGTGGCCCGCCTCCAGCAGCTTCACGGCGACGTGACGGTTGCGCAGCATCCGGGCGACCTGCTCGACGGCCTCCCGGTGCGCGGGCCCGGACCCGCCGGCCCGGGGGCCGGAGTCGACCATCAGGTGTGCGGCGGCCTCCGCGAACTCCCGGGTGTCGCCGAGCTTCTTCAGGCTCTCGATCACGGCCGCGTCGCGCGCCAGCTCCCGGCGCCGCTCGTCCGGCAGGTTGCGCAGCGCCTCCGCCCGTTCGGCGGCGGTGAGTTCGTGCAGCCGTGCGGGATCGGGCAGCAGCGGGTGCTCGGCGGCGGTCGGACCGTCGCCGTCGGAGGACGTGCGCAGGAGGTCGCCGAAGGTGCGCCGGTCGGGCGAGGACTCGTCGAACACCCGTGCGCGCTCGCCGGATTCGGCGCTGCGGAACACGGGCCCGGTGCCGTTCCCGCCCGTCCGCGCCTGGGCGTCCGCGAACCGGGGCGAGCGGGCGAGGTCGTCGACGACGTGCTGGACGTACTGCGGGTCGACGGCGCGCCGGTCGCCGTAGCCGAGGAACTCGACGGTCTGGGCGGCGGGTTCCCACTCCCCGTCGGCCTCCCGCCGGCGGAGGAGGTCGGCCATCCGCTCCGGCGGGATCTCCCGGCCGTCCAGCACGGGCCGGCCGTTCTCGCCGACGTGCACGACGACGGGGAACCGGGTGCCGTCCTCCGCCGCACGACCGAGGACGCTCCCGAGGTCCGCCGGGAAGCGCGGCGCCCCGGCGCCCGTGTCGTGGAGGAGCCAGCCGCCCCCGTCGGGAAGGTGGCGACCGGCCGCGGTGGCGGCGTGGGGCGGCGTGGCGTCCGGGGCCGCCTCGACGACCGGCAGGACGGGGACGTCGACGTTCCTCGGTGCCTCGGGCGCCACGGGCCTCGGTGCCTCGGGCGCCACGGACCCCGACGTCGCGACCCGCGTCGGCGGGGCGACCTGCCCCGGCTCCCCGCCCGCCGTCGCGGCGTGCGCCGGCGCCTCGCGCTCGCTCGACGGCGGTGCGGACGGCGAACTGCCGCCCTCCGACGAGGTCTTGACCGCCCCCTGCTGCCCGCCGGTCTCGTGTTCGGACGGCTGCTGGTGCTCCGCGCCGCCCTGGACCTTCACCGAGTCGGGCACCGGCGCGGTCGGAGCCTTCTCCGACGACGACCGGGACGACGACGAGGACGAGGTCGACGAGGAGGACGACGACGCCTTGCCCCCGACCGTCGACGTGCTCCCCGCCTTCGGGACCTCCGGGTGCGCGGCCCCGCCCACGTGCTCGGGCCCGCCCGTCAGCGGCTTCGGCCGCGGCACCGGGAACGGGGCGGACCGGCCGGTCAGGTTCGCCACCGCCGAGAGGATGGTGAGCGGGTGGTTCCACGGCAGGTACTGGACCCCCGGGCCCGTGTCGTTCGGATCGGCCAGCTTCTTGCTCACCCACTTCCCGTAGTGCTCCGCGAGCGGGGCGACGCCCTTGTGGCCCATGTGGCCGACGAAGCCCATGGCCATGCCGGAGACGAAGCTCTCCCACGTGACGGAGAAGGAGTGGTCGGGCCCGAAGGTGAGGTTGTAGAAGCCTTCGGTGAGGCCGTTCTGCACGCCGGCGCCGAGGTAGCCGCCGACGGCGACGCCCATCCTGAACAGCCTGGTGTTGCCGCCCACCTGGTCGAGCAAGCCGGGCACCTGCTCGACCAGGTGGTCGACGCCCTCCGAGCTCAGCCCGCGCGACCCCAGCGCGTCCCGCATCGCGGTGCGCAGCGCCTCGTGCTCGGCCGCGCCGCGCCCGCCGCTCACCGCCATCGCGTGGGCGAAGTCCCTGCCGAGCTGGGTGGCCTCCTCCTTGCCGAGGACGCTGCCGAAGTGCTGCGAGAAGACCTGCGCGACGTCCTTCTCGAACCGGGCCACCGCGTCCTTGCCGAGCTCGCGCAGGCCACCCGCGAAGGCGTTGCCGATCTCGTGGGAGTAGCGGCCGATGGTCTGCGCCAGGTCGTTGCCGAAGGCCTCGGCGGACTCCCTGGCGAGCCACTTCTCGCCGTCCCGGGCGGCCGCTCCCGCCGCGGCGTGGGCGGCCTCGTTGGCGACGGCGTGGGCGGCCTCGTTGGCGAGGGCGTGCTCGGCGCTCCGCGCCGCGTCCCGCGCGGCCGCGTCCGCCGCGCTGCGCCCGGCCTCGTTGGCCAGGGTCTTCCCGGCGCCCTTCGCGAGGTCCTTCGCCGCCGTCTCCCCGATCGTCCGGGCCGCGTCCTTGGACAGGACGCCGGCCAGGCCGTCCTTGGCGAGCCCGTTGGAGATCCTGGCGAGGTCGCCGCCGAGGACGCGGCCGGCCTCCTTGCCCAGGCTCTTGCCGATCACGCCCCGGAAGAGCTTGGTCAGCCCGCCGCCGAGCAGGGCCAGCGGGCCGCCCACGATGCCGTTGAGGGCGCCGAACTCGACCGCCTGGAGCGTGGACTTGGAGTCCCACTCGGTCTTGTCGCCGCGCCCGATCTGGATGAGCTGGATGATCGTGTCCATCACCAGACCGCCCGTGATGCTCACGACGGTGTGCATCACGATCCGGTCGATCAGCCAGGCGAGGATCTTGCGGATCACGCCCTCGGCCACCGCCCGGGCGGCCACGATCGTGCCGAGGGACGCCCCGCCGGTGAACGGGCTCGCGGCGATCGCCCAGGCGATCTCCAGGGCCAGCTGGATGAGCTGGGCGATCGTCATCCACTTGGCGTACTCGACCTGGTTGGCGGTGTCGTGCGCGACCTGGCCGAGCTGGGTGCACTGCTTGCCGGCCAGGTCGAGGGCGTTGTCCTTGCCGCCCGCGCCGACCAGCGCGCCCGCCGCCGCGGCGAGTTCCGTACCGGCCTGGCCCGCGATGTTGTCCGTGCAGTACGCGGCCGCCTGCCGGACGTAGTCCTCCAGCTGCGGCATGTTCTTGCCCACCAGCAGGTAGTAGTCCCCGGCCTTGCGCAGGTCGTCCTCCTTGGCCTCCGGCCACGCCATGCCGGTCAGACCGTGGAAGAGGTTCGCGAGCCCGACCGGGATCTCGATCGACATGGCGGGGGACTCCTGAGGGGTACGAAGTGCGTCCGGGTCGCCGGAGGCGCCGCGGGGCGTCCGGGAGGCCTTACTTGACGGTCGTGGACAGGTCGTCGTCCGTCTTGGTGAAGAGCTTGGCGGCGTGCCCGCCGTTCTCACTGAGCTTCTGGACGACCTGGCCGACCTGGTCCATCAGCTCGATGAGGTTCTTGGTCGGCCCGTCGACCGTCTCGTGGTAGCTCTTGCCGATCTCGTCGTGGCCGGCCGAGTTCTTGTTGTACTTGTCGATCTGCCCGATCCGGCGGTTCATCTGGTCGAGCAGGGTCGTCATCGACCCCAACTGGGCGAACGAGCCGCCCAGTTCGGCCGTGGCCTTGAACTCACCCACGGAACTCCTCCTGCCGCTCGCGCCGGGCGCCGGCGCCGGGGCCCGGGCGCATCGCCTGGAGCGGGGCCAGCAGTTCGTCGAGTTCGGTGCCGCCGGTCATCGAGGTGCGCAGCATCTCGCCGAGCCCTTCGAAGGTGCCCAGGGACTCCGTCACCTTGGCGCCCATGTCCGCCCGGGCCCGGTTGAGCACGTCGGTCAGGGCCGCGCTCAACTGGGCCGGGGCCATGGAGCGGTAGGCGGTGGTGTGGAAGGTCAGCGACACCACCTCGCCCTGCGCGCCGAGGACGGCCGTGATCATCCGGTCCTTGGAGGTGACGGAGACCGTTTCGGCCTGGAGCTTGCGGGTGGCCTCCTCGATCTTGGCCTGCTGCACGCGCAGGGTCTCCATGGCCTCTTCGATCTGCTGCGCGAACGGGGAGACGGCCATCGGGCTCCTCTCGGACAAGGACGCGCACCGGGCCCACGGGGGAGGGAGCCCGGCGCGCGCCGGCTTTCGGGGTTGTCATTCCGGACAACGGGACGGGCGGCGGCCCGCGTTCAACCCGGGTGCCGTCAGCGGCCGATGACGCCGCTGACGGCGCCCGCGTCGGTGCCCCACACCTCTTCGTCCTCGGCCAGCCAGGTGGTGCGCTGCCGCTCCTTGTTCTCCTGGGCGCCGGCCCCCGCCCCCATGCCGCCGGGCGGCATCATGGGCGGCATGCCGCCGCCGGTGGTGGCGGTGTTGCGGCCCTGGAGCTGCGCCTCCTCCTGGGCCGGGTTCGGGCCCTTCGGGCCGGGCTTCTCGGTCAGGGCCTGCTCGGCGGCGGCCTTCTTGGCGGCCGCCAGGGTCGCGGCGTCCTCGGGCGAGTTGACGAGGCCGCCGTCGGTCAGCGCCTTGCCCCCGTAGAACCCGCCGGTGACGGACAGCGGCTCCCCGGACCCGGTCTCCGGCCTGGGGGCGCCCACCTCCGGGCCCGGCAGGCGGAGGCCGCCCGACGAACCCGGCGAACCCAGCGAGCCCGGCGAACCGTCGCCGAGGTCGAAGGAGCCGGGGTCGGTCCACCGGTTCCCGCCGCGCAGCGACCCGAGGTCGAACCCGCCGCTGCCGCCGGTGGTCGGGTCGAGGGTGGTCAGCTCGTTGAGGGCGTGCTCCTCGTCGGCGAAGAGCTGGTCGTTGGTGGTGACGGGCTTGCCGTTGGCGTCGAGGAGCCGGCCGTCCTTGTCGATCGTGCCCTTCTTGCCGGCGTAGACCGGATTGCCCCGGGCGTCCCGCAGCGGCTTGCCGTCCGGGCCGATCACCATGCCGTTCCCGTCCACCTTCGAGCCCGGCGGCACCGTGAAGTACCCGCCCCCGGGGACGACCGGCGCCGGCTTGCCCAGCGTGGTGCCCGGCGGAACGACCAGGGGCCGGCCGTCCGGTCCGAGCACCGGCTTGTGGTCGGGCCCGATCACCCGGCCCTGGCCGTCGATGGTCGAGCCGGGCGGGACGGTCAGCGGCTGGCCGTCCTTGCCGACCAGCTTGTTCCCGTCCTTGTCGAGCAGCGGGACGCGCATGCCGCCGGTGCCGCCGGGGTCGAGGGTCAGCGGCCCGCCGTCCTTCGGCGGGGGCGGTCCGCCGCCGTTGATGCCGTGCGAACCTCCGCCCTTGCCGCCCTTGCCGCCGAGGCCGAGGTCGCCCTTGCCGCCGCTGCCGCCGAGGCCGAGGTCACCGTTGCCACCACCACCGCCGCCGCCGAGGCCGAGGTCGCCGCCACCGCCCTTGCCCCCGTCCTTGCCCCCGCCGTCACCGCCCGGACCGGGGGGAGCCGGCGGCGCGATGGCCGTCCCGGTCGGGGTCTCGACCCTGAACCTGGTGTTCAGCTTCGTGCTGACGGCGGTGAACTGCAGCCCGAGGTTCCCCATCGCGGTGCTGGCGTCGGCGTCGAGGTACTTGACGACGTTGTCCCGCCAGACCTTCTTCGCCAGGGCCTCCACGGCGTTGCGGAACTCGTCCGACTTGACGTCCATCCCGTTCGAGATGACCGTCTTCTTGGAGGTGTCCGCGTGTGCGGGCAGGATCAGCTGGTTGAGCGCGTACCGCAGGCAGGGCACCGGGGACGCCTGGGTGTTGAAGGCCTGGTAGGCCCCCCGGTCCGTCAGCCAGGCCTGCCGGGCGTCCAGGAGCGCCTTGTACGCGGCCTTCAGGCCGTCGGCGGCGGTCCCCAGCGCGTCGGACGGGTTCCCCTGCAGCGTGATCTCCAGCTGGAGGACGCTCACGGCCTGCTCGAAACTCGTCAGGTAGGACTTCAGCTCGCCGGCGGCGGAGCCCTGGAAGTCGCTCCCCTCGACGTCCAGGGTGTCGGCCACCTTGTGCACGTCGCTCTTGACCTCGGCCAGCAGGGCCGAGAGGTGGTCGATCAGGTACCTGCCCGACTTCAGGCTGGGCACGCTGGTGGCGCTGTTGTCGCCACCGGCGTACAGCCCCCACATCACGTCGGTCCACGCGCTCGTGAAGTGGGCCCACTTGTTGGCCCCGGAGTTCCAGCCGGGGTTGTCGCCGTTGCCGTTCCAGTTGCCGTTGAAGCCGACGTACCAGCTCGGCGTGTTGTCGGTCTTCGACTTCTTCAGCGGGTGGAGGACGGCCACGACGTCCATGTTGCTCGTGCTGATGGCCGTCGTCGAGCAGTAGGCGCCGCTCATCAGCCAGTCCCCGGACACCGCCGGGTTGGCCACGTCGTCCCGGGACGGGTAGTCGGTGATCCCGAAGGCCTTCAGGGCCGTCTCCCACGGGTAGTTCGGGCTGCTGTCGCCGCCCCCGCCGGTTCCGGTTGCGCCCAATCGACTCACGCTCCTGCGATGCTGCTTACGGAAGGGGCCGGGGTTCGGAGGGGATCCGTCCCGACCCGGGTATGTGCCGCCGCCGGCCCGGCGCCGGCGGCGGCGTCACTACGGTGCCGGCGGGGCCCCCGAGGGTCCCGGCGGCGGGGGCGTGGACGGGCTGCTGAGGATCTCGAACATCTCCGCCGCGGTCAGCGCGTGGTCCTCACCCTCCTTGAACTTCATCTTGGCGATCGCCAGCCCCAGCGTGATGTCGTCCAGGGACTTCACCAGCACGTCCAGTTCGGCCTTCACACCGCCCGCGAAGGTCTTGAACCTGCTCTGCATCTCGGTCGACGGGCCGAGCCCGAGCGCACCCAGCAGCTTGGTGTAGGTGTCCGGGTAGTGCTTGTCCCCCGGGGTGTCGGCGCCGCCGGCGAACGCCTCCACCTGCAGGACGAGGTTCTTGTGACCGTCCGTCGGTGCCGGCATCCCGGGCGGCGTGGCGTCTCCGGTGAGCCACTGCCGCCAGAGGTCCACCTTCGCCGTGAGGTCGGCGATCGTCTGGTCGTTGAGCCGGAGCTCCTTGGCCATGCCCGTGCTCCGCTCAGAAGCCCGCGGCGGCGGCCCGGTCGGCGTACTTCATGGCCTGGTTCATCTCGTCGAGGGCCCGGGCGCCGTCGCGCATGTCGTCGTGCATGGCGCTGGAGCTGCTCCTCGCGATGTTCAGGAACTCGCTGAACGCCTGCTTGTACTGGCCGGCGTTCGCCTCCATGCCCTGGAGCCGGCCGATCAGTTCCTCCAGGCCGCTCTGCATGGTGTGGGCCGCGCTGAGCAGGTCCTGGAAGGCCGCGTCGATCGACTCGTGCCTGAGCATGATGTCGGTGGGGCCGCTCATGGCGTCTCCTCCTCGTGTTCGTGGGTTGCGTAAGGGTTATGACGGAGCGTCAGCTCTTGCCGCCGAGGGCGTGGAAGACGCCGTCCGAGGCGCCCCAGTTGCCGCCCTGGACGTGGGCGTCCTCTTCGGCCTTGGTGAGGATCGAGCGGGCGCTGCCCAGGTCCTGGGTGAGCTTGTCGAAGGCCTGCATGACCCGCTTGTAGTTCACGACCCAGTCGCCGACCTTGTCCTGGAAGGTCTTGCTGGCCACGGAGACGTAGTTGGCGGCGATCTCCATGTTGATCCGCTCGACCGTCTGGCCGGAGCTGATCATCTGCGAGATCTGGCCTTCGAGGCTCTGCAGCGCGTTCTGGATCGCCTGCTGCTCCACATTGAGCAGGCCGCCGGGTGCGGGGGTGGTCATCGGAGCTCCTTTCGTTCGTCGGTCTACCTCGTCAACGGAGGCTGTTCGCGGGCGGGTTCAGCCGCAGGTGGGCGAACTCCCCCGGCCCGCCGGCGCGCTCGTCGCGGCGTCGCCGCCGAGGCCGGACGGATCCAGGCTCGGGCCCGTCGGCAGCAGTCCCAGGACGCCCGACGGCACGGCCACCGGGGTGGCGCCGGCGTAGCCGAGCTGTTTGACGGCGGCGGCGGACGGCAGCGGGTAGCGCACGCCCGCCTCGGTCACCAGGTACTCGGTGCTGCCCGTGCCCGCGCCGGAGAGCGCCCGCACGAGCGCGCCGCGGCCCGGGCGGACGGCGACCAGGTCGGTGACCGCACAGCCCGGTGGCGACACCGGCGCCCGGCCCGCTCCGGCGTCCGCCGCGCTCAGGACCGTCACCGAGCCGACCGGCGCACCCGTGCCCACGTGCAGGTCCGCGCACACGCCCTCGTCCCGCAGCGGAGTGACGAGCGTCGGCGGGGACTCGGGCAGGCCCGGTGTCGGGGCGCCGGCGCCGGGCGCCGTGTGCGCGGCGAGGTCGGCGGCGCCGATCCGCGCGGGTGCCGGGGCCGTCCCGCCGTACGCGTCGTTCTGGGTGCGCGGATCACCCATCAGGAGGGCGAACTGCGTACCGGTCAGCGGCACCAACCCCTCCCGCTGGAGCAGGTAGCGCACGCCGCCGGGGGTTTCGAAGAGCCGGCCGACCCGGGTCGGGGCGCCGGCCAGCGCCGGGCCCGGGTCGCCGCGTCCGGGGACGGCGGGCGCGGCGAGGTCGGGGCCTGCGGGCAGCGCGTTGAGCAGCCCGGCCGGTACGGGGAACGGCGTCGTGCCCGAGTAACCCAGCGCCTGAATGGCCTTGTTCGCCGTGTCGACGCGCAGGCGCTGGCCCTGCCAGAGCAGGTGGACGGCGCCGTCCGGGGTCGTCACCAGCAGGCCCTGGCCGGGGGCGAGCGCCTTGCCCTCCCTCGCCGGGTCCAGCTGCACGCCCAGCTTCGGCACGGGCGCGGCCCCGGCGGCCCCCGGCTGGACGGTGGCACACACCAGCCAGGTGCCGCCCGCCAGGTCGGCGGCCGGCGGCAGCCCGTCCGGCGCGCCCGCGATGCCGACCGGCGCGCCGCGCGGGGTGTCCGCGAGCGAGGCGCGGCTCACCTCCTCGACCGCCATCTGCTCGCCGGCCACGAGCTTCGCGCTGGTGTCGTTGAGCACCGGGTGCAGCTGCCCGCCGACGTAGAGGTAGCGGGCGCCGGTCTCCTTGACCATCACCAGCGTGCCGGGCTTGGCCCAGGCCGTGTCGCCGCCGGGCACCATCACCCCGTAGACGGCCGCGCCGAGGCCGATCAGCACGCCCAGCGCGAGCCCGGTCACCGCGCCCCGGGTGGTGCGTCCGGTCGGGGTGTCGGCGGCGTCGGGCTCGGCGCGCAGCATGCCGGAGGCGAGTCTGCTCACCACGAACAGGTGGGCCTGCACCTGGTCGCGTCGGGACTGCATCCACGTCCTCCCCGTGTTTCCGGGGCGACCGAGTGCGCGCCCCTCTCCGTGAACGGGACCGACGGGCGGGGGCGTTCAACGGGCCGGCTCCGACGTGGCTACCCGCGGGTAAGCTGCGGTCGGACCAACGGCATGACGGCGGGACGGAACGCATGGGGATACGGCTGCTCGGCCCGGTGGAGCTCACGCGCGGCACCGGCGCCCCCACGGCGGTCGGGGGTGCCCAGCGGCGGGCGGTGCTCGCCCTGCTGGCCCTGGAGCTGAACCGCACGGTCCCCGTGGAGCGCCTCGCCGGGCTGCTCTGGGACGACGAGCCGCCCGCGCACCCCAAGGCCGCCCTGCAGGGTCACGTCGCCGCGCTGCGCAAACTGCTCGCCGGGCCCGGCTCCCCGTTCGAGCTGACGACCCGTTCCCCCGGCTACCGCCTCACCGGCGATCCGGCCGCCGTCGACGCCCTGGCCGCCGAGGCGCTGGGCGCACGGGCCGCCGCGACGGCCGACGACGCGACGGCCGCCGCGCTCCTCGAACGGGCCCTCCGCCTCTGGCAGGGCGCGGCCCTCGCCGACCTCCCCGCCACCGCGCCCGCCGCGGCCCTGGCCCGCCGGCTGGACGCGGCCCACACTGAGCTCCTCACCGCCTGGGCGCAGCGCCAGCTCCACCTCGGGCGCGGTTTCGCGGCTGTCCCGGCGCTGGAGCAGGCCGTCGCGGCGGACGGGCTGAGCGAGCCCGTCGCCGCCCTGCTGGTCCGCTGCCTGCACCGGAGCGGCCGGACCGCCGCCGCGCTGGAGGCCTACCACCGGTCCCGCGCGCGCCTGGCGGAGGAGCTCGGCGTCTGCCCGGGCCGCGAGCTCCAGCAGGCCCTCTCCGACGTGCTCGCCGACGAGGAGCCCGAAGAGGAGCCCGCCGTGCCACCGACGCCCGCGCCATCGGCGGCACCATCGGCGGCACCCGACCAACTCCCCGCCCCTCCGCGCGGGTTCGTCGGCCGCGAGGCGGAGGACCGCTGGCTCGACGCCCAGTGCGGCCCGGACCGCACCGGGGACGGACTGGCCGTGGTGGTCGGCCCGGCCGGGGTCGGCAAGACGGCGACGGTGGTCCGCTGGGCCCACCGCGCCGCCCCCGGTTTCCCGGACGGCCGGCTCTTCGCCGACCTGCGCGGCTTCGACCCGGCCGGACCGGCCGACCCGGCGCACGCCCTCGGCCGCTTCCTGCGCGCGCTCGGCGTGCCCGAACCGGCGATCCCCGAGGACCGCCCCGCGCGCGCCGCGCTGTTCCGCGAACGGACCCGCGGGCGGCGGCTGCTGGTCGTGCTGGACAACGCCCGCAGCGCCGACGACGTCGCCGACCTGCTGCCCGCGGGGCCGGACGGCGTCGCCGTCGTCACCAGCCGCAACAGCCTGGAGGAGCTGGTCGTCGCCGACGGCGCCGCGCTGCTCCAGGTCGACGTGCTGCCCGACGGCGACGCCCACCGCCTGCTCCAACTCCGCCTCACCGCCGAGCGCGTGGCGGCCGAGCCGGACGCGGCCCGCCACCTGGTCGAGCTGTGCGACCGGCTCCCCCTCGCCCTGCGGATCGCGGCCGCCCGGCTCGCGGCCCGCCCCGGCTGGCAACTGGCCGATCTGGTAGCCGAGTTGGCGGACGAACGCACCCGCCTGTCGACCCTCGCCACTCCGGACGGCACCCTCGGCGTCCACTCGGCACTCAGCCTGACGTATCGCCATTTGCCGTCGCACGCACGAAATCTCCTGCCCCTCCTGACCCCCCACCCCGGCACCGAGGTCGACGTCCACGCGGCCGCCGCGCTGCTCGCCGCCGACACCGACGCGGCCCGGCTCGCACTCGGTTCCCTCGCCGCCCACCACCTGCTGACCGAGACCACCCCCGGCCGCTTCGCCCGCCACGACCTCGTCCGCCTGTACGGCGCCGAGCTGTTCGCGGACCTCCCCGCCGCCGGCCGGCAGGACGCGTTCCGCCGCCTCGTCGACTACGAACTGCTCGCCACCGGCACGGCCATCCGCCGCCTGAACCCGTACCACGAGCCGTTCCGGCCCCCGGGCACCGGGCACCTCGCCCTCCCCCGGCTCACCGACCCGCAGGCCACCCTCGCCTGGTGCCACGCCGAGGAACCGGTGCTGCGCGCACTCGTCACGGCCGCCGCCGACCGCGGCGAGCACGACCGCGCCTGGCGACTGGCCCGGGCGACCGCCACCCTCTACTACGGCGCCGGGCGCGTCCACGACCGCCTCGCCTGCCTGCGCGTCGGACTGGACGCGGCGCGAGCGAGCGGCGACCGCGAGGGCCTCGCCGCGATGGAGGCCGCGACGGCCTGCGCCCTCGGCTCCACCGGGCGCGTCGCCGAGGCGCTGCCCCTCGCCGGGCGGGCCGTCGAGCGCACCACCCCGGAGGACGGCGACCTGCACATCCACGCCCTGTCCGTGCGCGCCTCGATGACCGCCCTCACCGGCGACCAGGCCGGCGCCGACCGCCTCTCCGACGCCGCCCTCGCCCTCGTCCGGCGCACCGGCCTGCGCGAGCACGCCGCCACCGTGCTCAGCAACGCCGCCGCCCTCAAGGTCGTCCTCGGCGCCCCGGCCGCCGCGCTCGACCTCGCCCGCGAGACCCGCGACCTGCTCGCCGCACAGCCGACCGCCAACGCCTACGTGTGGGCGATGGTCAACGAGGCCTTCGCCCTGCACGCGCTCGACGACCCGCACTCCGCCGAGCTCACCTGGCGCGAGGCGCTGCACCTGTGCCGCTCCTCCGGCAACGTGCGCCTGCACGCCCTGGCGCACCGGCACTTCGGCGAGTTCCTGGACTCCCTGGGCCGCTCCGCCGAGGCCGCCGAACACCGGCGCACCGCCGGCGAGCTGTACACCGCGCACGGGGACGTCCAGCTGGCCGCCGGCCTCGACCGGCTGCTGTCCCGCACCCCCGAAGCCCCCCAACCCCTGGAGGCGACATGACCGTTCACCACCTGGACTGCGGCACGATGTGCCCGCTCGGCGGCCGCGCGCTGATGGGCGGCGGCGGGCGGCTGCTCGGCCTGCTCTCGGCGCACTGCCTGCTGATCGAGGGCGCCGACGGGCTGGTCCTCGTCGACACCGGCTTCGGCACCGACGACGTGGCCCGCCCGAAGGAGCGCCTCGGGCGCCGCTTCCTCGCCACCGTCCGCCCCCGGCTCTCCCCTGCCCGCACGGCCCTGCACCAGGTCCGCGCCCTCGGGTACGACCCGCGCGACGTCCGCGCCGTCGTGCTCACCCACCTCGACGTCGACCACGCGGGCGGCCTCGGCGACTTCCCGCACGCCGACGTCCACGTGCTCGCCGACGAACTCCGCGCCGCCCGCGCCGGCGCCACGTTCAACGAGCGCGACCGCTACCGCCCGGCCCAGTGGGCGCACGGCCCGCGCTGGGTCGAGCACCGGCCGGACGCCGCCACCGAGGACTGGTACGGCTTCGGCGCGATCCCGGTCCTCCCGAAGGCCGGCACCGACGTCCTGCTCGTCCCCCTCGCCGGCCACACCCGCGGCCACAGCGGCGTCGCCGTCCGCACCGGCGACCGCTGGCTGCTCCACGCCGGGGACGCCTACTTCAACCACGCCGACATCGCCCCCGGCTCCCCGCGCCGCCCGGCCGGGCTCACCGCCTTCCAGCGTCTCCTGGCCGTCGACAACCCCGCCCGTCTCCACAACCTCGACCGCCTGCGCGCCCTCCAGCGCACCCGCTCCGCCGACGTCCGGATCATCTGCGCCCACGACCCGGCGTACCTCACGGCTTAGGCGGCGTCAGCCGTCCGGCCCAGCTCCGCGCGCGGGCCGGACGGACTGCTGCGATCTTCGGAAGGCACCCGGCCGCGCCCGACCGCCGGGCCCGTCGTCCCGAGACCGTGGAGGCCCGGATGTGGCAGGCTCCCCCCGCCCCCGTCAGCCGTGAGTGGCTCCCGGTGCTGGACATGCCGGGGCCGGGGGCGCAGAACCGGTGGACGGTCCTGCTGCGGCTGCTGCTGCTGATCCCCCAGTTCGTGGTGGTGTGGGTGCTGTCGGTGGTGGCGTTCTTCGTCACCGTCATCGGCTGGTTCGGCGCGCTGGTGCTCGGCCGCCTGCCCGGCTTCGCGGCGGACTACCTGACCGCGTTCGTCCCGTACGACACCCGGGTCACCGCCTACCTGATGCTCATGCACGACCGCTACCCGCCGTTCCGGTTCCGGACGCCCGAGCACCTGGTGCAGGTCGAGCTGCGGCCCGGGGAGCTGAACCGGCTGGCCGTGCTGTTCCGCGTCGTCCTCGTCATCCCGGCCGCGATCGTGCAGGGCCTGGTGTACGCGGGGTGGTGGATGGTGTCCTTCGTCCTCTGGCTCGTCGTGCTGATCCTCGGCCGGATGCCGCAGCCGCTGTTCGAGGCCACGGCCGCGATCGTGCGCTACCGGATGCGGGCCACCGCCTACTTCGTGATGCTCACCTCCGCCTACCCCAAGCGCCTGTTCGGCGAGGAGGCGGGCAGCGAGCCGGACGGCCCGGTGTCGGCGACCCGCCCGCTCGTGCTCGGCGGCGGCGGGCGCGGCCTGCTCGTCGTCTTCATCGTCCTCGGCGTGGTCTCCTGGGCGACGAGCTCGATCACCACCACGGTGACCTCGGACGACGACAACGACAGCACCAACCCGACCCAGCGCGTCATCGCGCCCCTCGTGCCGGGCGGCCCCGCCGACGGCGCGCTTCAGAGCCCGCTCGGCCAGTTGTAGCTGCTCGGCACGGTGACCGCGGCGTTCTCCGCGGCCGTGCCGTAGACCAGGGCGATCTCGTCGTGCGCGTGCAGCACGATCGCCGCCGGGTCGCCGGACACCGCCTTGCCGTCCACGTACGCGGTGAGCGTGTGGGTGGCGTCGGTGCGCAGCCCGCCGAGGTGGTCGGCGGAGGCGGAGACCTGCCACTCGGTCAGGAACTGGCCGAGGCTGAAGTCGGCGGTCACCGGCGACTCGATGTGCACGACGCCGGTGGTGTCGTGGGTGTGCAGCGGGCTGAGCTTCTGCGCGGCCTCGTCGATGCCGACCAGCGCCGGGACGGTCACCGGCTGCCCGTCGGCGTAGACGTCGAGGTGGGCGTGGATGTGCAGGGCGGTGCCCTCGGCGCCGAGCATCGGCAGCCCGGCCGCCTTCACCGCCGCCTCGACGTCGGCGGGCGCGTCCCAGGGCGGCGGGGTGGTGCGGCCCTCCGCGGTCGTGCGCGGGTGCGCCGGCACGCCGGAGGGGGAGGTCGAGCTCTGGTTCGTCGCGATCACGCCGGCGATCCCGCCGATCACGGCGAGCGAGAGCACCCCGACGACCCCGCCCACCAGCCATCGGTGTCGCCGCTCCCGGCGGGCCTCCTCGGCCCGGATCGCGGCGGCGCGGGCCCGTCGTTCGGCCGGCCCCGGTTTCTGCGCTGACATGGGTGCGGGCCTCCTCGGTCGAGGTAGCTGCCCTCCTCAGCGTGGCAGAGTCGGCGCGGCTCGGCGCGCCGAGTCAGTGGTGCCCGTGGCCGCCGCCGTGCCGGCCGTCGCCGTGCTGGCCGTGACCGTCGTGGCCACCACCGTGCTGGCCGTGACCGTCGTGGCCGCCACCGTGGGCGCCGTGCTCGTCCTGCGCGTGCCCGCCGTCCGGCGAGCCGCCCATCATGCGGAGCATCGCCGTCCCGCCCGTCCGGAAGAAGCGGACCACCAGGACCGCCGCCAGCAGCAGGAAGGCGATGTTCAGCCACGTCGTGTAGTTCCACTCGACGCCCGCCATCGGGATCTCCGCCGTCCGCTGGTCCGGCACCAGCCCGAGCCCGCCGAAGGCGAATTCGACCACGTACCCGGCGACCGCCATCGTCGCGTAGAAGGTGCCGAACAGGAACAGCGCCATCCGGCCGCCGTAGTACTTCCGGTAGATGTTGAGGATCGGCAGGATCAGCAGGTCCGCGAAGATGAACGCGACCACCCCGCCGAAGCTGATCCCGCCCTTCCACAGCACCACCGCGAGCGGCACGTTCCCGATCGAGCAGACGAACGACGCGACCGCCACCAGCGGGCCGACCAGCGGCCCCCACAGCTTGCTCGCGAGCGGGTGGTCGGCGAAGAAGAACGCCTGCCAGAAGCCGTCCGGCACCCACGCGGCGATCGCCCCGGCGACCAGCAGGCCGATCACGAGGTCCTTGAGGATGGCCGCCCACTCCATCACGAACACGTGCGACACGGACGTGACGCCCTCGCGCGAGAGCAGCCGCTTCGCGAACGACCCCTCGCCCCGGACGGACATGTCCATCGCCGCGTGCCCCTCCATCGAGCCGGCGCGACCGTGCTCCGCCTGCTCGCGCGCCTCGCGCAGCAGGCGGTCCCGCAGGAACAGCCGGAACAGCAGCGCGAGCAGCAGGATCATCACCGGGCCGCCCACGAACTCGGCCGCCGTGAACTGCCAGCCCAGCAACAGGGCCAGGATCACGCCGAGTTCGACGACGAGGTTGGTCGAGGCGATCTCGAAGGCCATCGCCGCCGTGAAGTCCGCCCCCTTGCGGAACAGCGACCGGGCCAGCGCGACCGCCGCGTACGAGCACGACGAGGACGCCGCCCCCAGCAGGGACGCGACGGCCAGCGTGCGCGGCCGGTCGTCCCCCAGCAGCCGGACGATCGTCGCCTTGCGCACGACGGCCTGGACGACGGCGGACAGCAGGAAGCCCAGCACCAGGGCCCAGGTGATCTCCCAGGTCATCGAACCGGTGATGGACAGGGCGTGCAGGATCGCGTGCATGTGGTGGTCGGCCTTCCCCCGGGCTCCCCGGTTTCCTACCGGAACGGTCCGGGATCATATACCCCAGCACGGTATACGAGCGGCCGCCACTCCGCCGGACTTCCCGGCAACTCACCATGAGTGCGCACCCGAGCACTCCCACGGCGGCCGGACGGCCTACGATGGCCCGATGAGCAGTGGCACCGAGCTGGCAGATGCACACCACTCGCACCAACGCGCCGAGGAGCGGCTCGACGTCGCCGCCACCATCCTCGGGCTCCTGGCCGACCGCACCCGCCTCGCGCTCCTGGAGCGGCTCGGCGAGGGGGAGGCCGACGTCACCACGCTGACCGAGGCCACCGGCGCCGCGCGCCCCTCCGTCAGCCAGCACCTGGCCAAGCTCCGGCTCTCCGGCCTCGTCACCACCCGCCGCGACGGCCGCCGGGTCGTCTACTCGCTGCGCCACGGCCACCTGCGGCGCCTCGTCGACGAGGCGATGAACGTCGCCGACCACCAGATCCGGCACCTGCCGCCGCACGACTGACGCCCCCGCGGGCCCCATCCGGGCCCACGTCCCACCAACGTGTGCACAGGTACGCACGCATTGACTATCATGGGCACGTCCCCCACCGCCCCCTGACCACCGGGACGGCCCGCATGCTCTCCGTGCTGCGCAACCGCGCCTACCGCCACCTGTTCACCGCGCAGGTCGTCGCGCTCGTCGGCACCGGCCTGGCCACCGTCGCGCTCTCCCTGCTCGCGTACGACCTCGCGGGCGCCGACGCCTCGGCGGTGCTCGGCACCGCGCTCGCGATCAAGATGGTCGCCTACGTCACGATCGCCCCGCTGGCCGGCGCGATCGCCGGGCGGATACCCCGGCGGGCCCTCATGGCGGGCATGGACCTCACCCGGGCCGGAGTGGCGCTCACCCTGCCGTTCGTCACCCAGGTGTGGGAGGTCTACCTGCTGATCTTCCTGCTCCAGGCGGCCTCCGCGGCCTTCACTCCCACCTTCCAGGCCACCATCCCCGACCTCCTGCCCGCCGAACGCGACTTCACGCAGGCGCTGTCGATGTCCCGGCTCGCCTACGACCTGGAGTCCCTGTTCAGCCCGGCGCTCGCCGCCCTCCTGCTCACCGTCGTCCCGTACAACTGGCTGTTCGCCGGCACCACCGCGGGCTTCCTCGCCTCCGCCGCCCTCGTCGTCTCCGCCGTCCTGCCGAAGCCCGCCCCGGTCGAGCGCACCGGCGGCGCCTACGCCAGGGCCGCGTTCGGCTCCCGCCTCTTCTGGGCCACCCCGCGGCTGCGCGCCCTGCTCGCGCTCGACCTCGCCGTCGCGGCGGCGGGCGCGATCGTGTTCGTCAACACCGTCGTCGTGGTCCGCGAGCACTTCCACCGCCCGGCCGGCGCCGTCTCGCTCGCCCTCGGCGCGTACGGCGCGGGCTCGATGCTGGCCGCCCTGCTGCTGCCCCGGCTGCTCGCCCGGACCGGCGACCGGCCGGTGATGCTCACCGCCGCGTTCGCGCTGCCCGCCGTGCTCGCCGCCGTCACGGCGATCACGGCCGCCGGGCCCGGCGCGTGGGCGTGGGCCGCGCTGCTCGCGGCCTGGGCCCTGATCGGCGCGGGCAGCTCGGCCGTCCTCACGCCGGGCGGCCGGCTCATCCGCCGCTCGTCCGCCGACGGGGACCTCCCCGCCGCGTTCGCCGCCCAGTTCTCGCTCTCGCACGGCTGCTGGCTGCTCACCTACCCGCTGGCCGGCTGGCTCGCGGCGGGCGCCGGACTCCCGGTCACGGCCGTCGTGCTCGGGGCCGTCGCCCTGGCCGCCGCAGCCGGTGCCGCCGCCCTGTGGCCGGCCCGCGACCCCGACACCCTCGGCCACCTCCACACCGACCTCCCGCCCGGCCACCCCCACCTCACCGACGCCCGCCCGGCCACCAAGGGCGGCTGGCAGCACGTCCACCACTACGTGATCGACCAGCACCACCACAGCTGGCCCCGCCCGGCGGCGGGCCACTGAGAACCGGCCGGGAACAGGTCCCAAAAAGTTTTCCCTCCTTGTGTCGATCCGCCACGCCGCCGTTCGACCTGAGGTAGAGAGGGTCGACGGACGACCCCCCGACACCGAGGAGAACGACGATGGCCAAGTACATGCTGATCATGCGCGGCACCGACGAGTCGATGACCAAGATGATGGAGACCCCCTTCGAGGAGATGCTCGAAACCGTCGGCCGCTTCAACGAGGAGCTGATCAAGGCGGGCGTGCTCGTCGCCGCCGAGGGCCTCGACGACCCGGGCCAGGGCGTCGTGGTCGACTACAGCGGCGAGACCCCCGTCGTCACCGACGGCCCCTACGGTGAGACGAAGGAACTGTTCGGCGGCTTCTACCTCATCGACGTCGCCTCGAAGGAGGAGGCGGTCGAGTGGGCGAAGCGGATGCCCGCCATCCCCGGGTCGAAGTGCGAGATCCGGCGCGTCCCGGCGATCGACGAGTTCCCGCAGGACAACGAGTGGATCGTCAAGGAGCGGGCGTGGCGCGAGCGGACCGGCCAGCTGTGACGGAGCCGGCTCCCGCCGAGGGGGCCCCCGGGGGGGGGTACCCCCCGCGGGGGGGGGGGGGGGGGTGTGGGGTGGGGTCAGCCGCGGGGGGGGGGGCGGGCACCCCCCGGGG